>CAZSGL010000057.1:0-12299 GCA_964606265.1 uncultured Anaerolinea sp.
GATAAGCGTGGATTGTTTGTTCATAAGAAAACGTAACAATCGCCATCAGAATGACGATGGCGATGGAGATCGGAAATACGTAATGCATTGCGCCTGATGTTACGACCGCCAGGATGATCATAATCTCCTGGGTGGCATAAGCCGTTGACGAAAGCGCATCGGAAGCAAAAACTGCCAGACCGATTGCCTTTCCGATGGTTTGTTTGGGGGCATCTGCAGTTTGCAGCGGACGACCGATGAGCCACTGGCGCCAGTTTTTTTTGGGATTCTCATTTGCAGGCAGGTCAATTACAGTCGTCCCTGCAGTATTTTCACTGATCATTTTTCCTCTTCACGAATAAAAAACACTTCTCATTTTTCAATGGAGAAGTGTAAAGAATTGTGATAAGTTTCGCAGAAAATTAGTCTGGAAAATATAAAGGAAATATAAAGAAATCAATCATAAGTTTTAAAGCGGTAGCCTACACCGGGATCGGTGATGAGGATCTTTGGGTCATCCGGGTTGGTTTCAATTTTCTTGCGCAGTTGACCAATGTAAACACGCAGGTATTCAAGGTGAGATGATTCTTCAAACCCCCAAACGTGGGTGAGGATGGCCTGGTGCGTGAGCACCCGATCAGGGTTGGCGGCCAGATAGGAAAGCAGCTTAAACTCGGTCGAGGTGAGTTTGACCTCACTCCCGTTTAGCAATGTGATATGCCTTGCCAGGTCAACCGAAAGGCTGCCGGCAACAATTGTGGTCTCTTTATTGCCGATGGATTGGGTTGAATGACGCAGCGCCACACGGATGCGCGCCAACAACTCCTGGATATTGAAGGGTTTAGTGAGGTAATCATCTGCGCCTTTATCCAGTGCGGCGACTTTATCATGCTCACCATCCCGGACAGACAAAACGATGATAGGCGTTCGCGACCATTCGCGGATCTGTTCACACACAGAGATGCCATCCATATCCGGCAGCGAAAGATCGAGGATGATGACATCCGGTTGCTGGGTGGCAGCGAGCGCAAGGGCTTCTTCGCCATTTATGGCTGAAATCACGCGGAAATGACTTGACCCAAGTATCGTCTTGAGAGCGCGCAAGATTTGAGGTTCATCGTCAACGACGAGAATCAAAGGATCTTTTTCCATATTAAATGTCCTCGGGAATCTTGGGGAATTCGCCATCCAGTGTCAGCGGCAGGGAAATATTGAAACAGAAACCTTCGGACTGATTTTCAGCCCAGATGCGGCCACCATGCGCTTCGATAAGCCCCTTGCAAATCGACAGACCCAAGCCTGTGCCGGTTACTTTATCTGCCTTGGTGATGCGAAAGAATTTATCAAAAATATGACCAAGATGCTCTTCCGGAACGGGCGGGCTTTGATTGATTACCTGGATCAACAACCTGTCATTTTGCTGCTCCGCCTTGATGCGGATGGGAGTGTTGACAGGGGCGTATTTAACGCTATTGCTGATGAGATTTATAAAAACCTGCTCCATCATGACATAATCCGTGGGCACCAGGGGGAGGTCATCCGGCATGTCAAGCTTGAGATCGTGATTACGGTTTTGGCTGTGTGTTTTTGAAATCACCCCGGAGATGATCTCGGTAAGTGAATTCCATTGTATCTTGAGGAGTAATGCGCCGGCTTCTATGCGGGACATATCCAACAGATTTCCGACCAGCAAGTTCAATTGGTCGGTCTCTTCGTCCACCGTGGCCAGTAAATCCACGCGGGCAGGTGTATCCCACTCCACCGCCCTGCTGCGCAAGCTGGAAACAGACGCCTTAATAGCAGCCAGAGGTGACCGCAGCTCATGCGAGATGGAATTCAATAGAGAGGTCTTGATCCTGTCACTCTCTTCCAATACCTTGGCGACATTTTCTCGCTTAAAAAGGTGAGCCCGCTCAATGGCAAGAGCACCCTGGTAACCTAATGCATGCAGGAGACGTTGCTCTTCAAAGGAAAGACGGCGGTTATTCTCAAGAACATGAATTGTGCCAATCTCCCGTGTTCTGGTTTCCATAGGAATGACCAGAGTATCTGGTGGAAGGGTTGACTCATTTTCAGGTTGTTTTTCATGCTCCAGGTTTTTTAGGTTCACACCAACATGCGAAAAATCAAAGGTCTCGGAAATCCTTTTTTTCAATGCCAAAATAATATCTTCTTCACGGGTCATGCCGGCAATTTCGGCAATGAACTCATACATTTTCGTGGCTTCCCATTCGCGCTTTTTCGCAAGTTGAATTCCAGCCTTGGCCTGCCCGATCAACTGGCTCATGACAACCACCACAATCAGGAAAACAACCAGGGTGATCACGTCCTGGCTTTTGTGAACTGCCAATGTGTAATAGGGTTGGATAAAAAAGTAATTCAAGCAGAGGAAAGAAAGTAAACCTGCCAGGAAACCCCCCCATAATCCCAAAAAACCTGTAGCAATCAAAACCGGAAGTAAGTAGAGCAACGCGATTACCTCGATTTCGAGCACAGGTTCCAGGAACTTTAAAACCAGTGTTACAAGCACTATTAGGATGATCGTTCCCAGGATTTTTAAAGCATAAGTAAAAGGTTTATTACTTGTATTTTTCATTCTCATCCATAAACCAACATATTTGATTATAGCCCTTGATTGAAGCGGACAATGGTTATCATTGCAGTGTATTAACCTTTTATATGAGTTCGGAAACTCGCATAATCCTTTCTTGACCTTCATTTTCGGGCATGGTATGATTAAACCCGATGATTTAGCACTCGAAGACCTTGAGTGCTAAAAGTCAAAAAATATGAATGAATTAACCGAAAGACAACGACTACTGCTTTCCCTCGTGATCCACGAGTATATCCGCTCGGCTACCCCCGTCGGTTCCAAGCACATGGTTGATCAGTACAGCCTGGATATGTCCAGCGCCACAGTGCGCAACGAACTGGCTGAACTGACGGAATTAGGCTACTTGCGGCAACCGCACCTCTCCGCGGGGCGTGTGCCCACCGAAGAGGGCTACCGCCTGTTCGTTGGCAATATCGTGCAGGAATCCGAAATCCCGGAAGCCACACAGCGCACCATCACGCATCAGTTCTACCAGATGCGCGAAGACAGCGAACAATGGACGCGCCTGGCGGCTTCCATCCTGGCGCACCAGTCACGGGCGGCAAGCCTTGTGACGGCTCCGCACCCGGACCAGGCACGATTGAAACATCTTGAACTAATTTCTTCGCGTGGAAACCAGGTACTGATGGTGTTGGTCCTGATGGGAGGCGAGATTCTGCAGCGCTTTGTAACGCTGCCGGAGGCAGTCACCCAGGAACAGCTATCCTCCTCTGCAGGAAAACTGACCAGCGTTTACATGGGTAAATCCTACAACGCGATGCGTTCTGAAACGGTGGCTCTTTCCGCGCTTGAAATGGAACTTTTCAATCTGGTATTGGACGAGATGAAACAAGCCGATTCGATGGTCTCCGGTGAAATGGTGCTCGACGGACTGACCAATGTACTTGCAGAACCCGAATTCTCCGGCTCCGAGGATGCACGGCGTGCCCTGCGCGTGTTAGAGGAAAAAACCTTATTACACGAGATCCTGGCGAGCACAGTTCTGAGCAGCACTTCAGGCGGCGGGGTGCAGGTTTTGATCGGCGGCGAGGGCATCTATGATGCGCTTTCTCAATGCTCCTTTGTCATCGCCCGCTACGGAGCGCCTGGACTGGCAACCGGTACATTGGGCGTGCTGGGACCGATGCGTATGCCGTACGGCAGAACCATCTCCATTGTGAGGTTCCTGTCTCAAATATTAAGCAACCTGGTTTCAGAGACGATGACCGATTAAATTTTCAAGAGGTATTTATGGACGAACAAGAAAAGAAACAATCTTCAAATTTCATGCATAGCTCGAAAAGCGCCGCAACCAGCAAGAGCGAAAAACACCAATCTCACCGCGGTTCTGATAAAGGGGAGGCAAACCCCAAAGCAGAAGCAGCCTTGTTGGAAGAAAAACAACAGGAGCTTGAGAAAACCAGCGCACAAGCAGCGGCAAACCTGGATGGATGGCAGCGAGAGAGGGCGGAGTTTTCCAACTTTAAACGCCGTATTGAACGGGAACAAGCCCAACAACGACAGGTGCTGACAGGTGAGATCATTAAGAAATACCTGGTGATATTGGATGACCTGGAATTAGCGCTCAAAAATAAGCCCAGGGATGGCGAAGGCGCTGCATGGGCTGAGGGAATCATACTTATTGCCCGCAAGCTGCAAAGTGTGATCGAAGCTGAAAATGTGGAACGCATCTGCGAGAACAATGTTCCCTTTGATCCAAACCTGCACGAAGCTATCTCCAACGAAGAGAATGGGGATTTTGAAAGTGGACACATTATTGAAGTGGTAAGGCAGGGGTATAAACTTGGCGAACGTATTTTGCGCCCGGCAATGGTTCGGGTAGCCCGATAGGAGAAGAAATTATGGCAAAAATCATTGGAATAGATCTTGGCACGACAAACTCTGTTGTAGCGGTGATGAGCGGCGGCGAACCCGTCGTCATTCCTTCCGCTGAAGGCGAACGATTAGTGCCATCCGTGGTGGCGGTGAACAAGAATCACGAGCGCATCGTGGGACGCACCGCGCGCAACCAGGCAATCGTCAACCCGGAAAACACGGTGTTTTCAATCAAACGTTTCATGGGACGGAAATTCAGCGATCCCGAAGTTCAGCGCACTGTCAGCCGTGTTCCATACAAAGTGACGGCGGCTCCCAACGGGGATGTGCGCGTGGTTTTAGATGGCAAAGAATACAGCCCACCCGAGGTGAGTGCGATGATCCTTGGCAAGTTAAAAGCGGATGCCGAAGCCTTTTTAGGCGAAACCGTGACCCAGGCGGTGATTACTGTGCCGGCGTATTTTAACGACGCCCAGCGCAACGCCACCAAGGATGCCGGGCGCATCGCCGGTTTGGACGTGCTGCGCATCATCAATGAACCCACCGCCTCTTCCCTGGCATATGGGCTGGACAAGAAAAAGAATGAAACCATCGCGGTTTACGACCTCGGCGGTGGTACCTTTGATATTTCCGTCCTCGATGTGGGTGAAGGCGTTTTCCAGGTGAGATCCACCAACGGGGATACTTTCCTCGGCGGGGATGACTTTGACCAGCGCGTGATGGATTACCTCATCGAAGAATTTAAGAAGACCAATGGAATAGACTTGAAGGCTGACCGCCAGGCACTGCAGCGCTTGAAGGAAGCCGCAGAAAAAGCGAAAATCGAGCTTAGCACAGTGCAGCAAACCGAGATAAATCTGCCTTACCTGACAGCAGACGCCACCGGACCGAAACACCTGGTGCTGAACCTGACACGTTCCAAGCTGGAACAACTGACCGGAGACCTGATCCAGAAAACACTGGATCCGATCCGGCGCGCATTAGCAGATGCCAACCTCAAACCCAGCGAGATCCACGAAGTGGTGATGGTCGGCGGTATGATTCGCATGCCGGCAGTGCAGGAAGCCGTGCGCAAAGAATTTGGCAAGGAACCCCACAAGGGGGTTAACCCGGATGAAGTTGTTGCCATTGGTGCCGCCATCCAGGCGGGTGTACTGGGCGGCGATGTGAAAGACATCCTGCTGCTCGACGTAACTCCGCTGACCCTTTCGGTTGAAACCATGGGCAGCGTTTCCACCCCTATTATCGAGCGCAATACCACAGTACCCACGCGCAAGAGCCAGATCTTCTCCACCGCCTCAGATTCACAAACCCAGGTGGAGATCCATGTGCTGCAGGGAGAACGCCCCATGGCAGCCGACAACAAGTCCCTGGGAAAATTCATTTTGGACGGCATCCCCTCCGCGCCGCGCGGCATCCCGCAGATCGAAGTGACGTTTGATATCGACGCCAACGGCATCCTCAACGTCACCGCCCTGGATAAAGCCACCAACCGCAGCCAGCACATCACCATCACCGCCTCCAGCGGGCTCTCCGAAACCGAGATCCAGCGCATGAAGCAGGAAGCTGAAGCGCATGCCGATGAAGACAATAAACGGAAGACACTGGTAGAAGTTAAGAACATTGCGGACAACGCGGTTTATTCAGCAGAAAAACTACTGCGCGAGAATGGTGATAAAGTTCCCGCCGAGATCAAGAAGGAAGTGGAGGAAAGCGCCGCCAAGGTGAGAGAAGTTTTGGCTGGTGAAGACGCAGAGGCGATCCGCAGCGCCACAGAGAATTTGCAACAGGTGATCCAGAAAGTGGGTGCCAGCATGTACCAACAGGCAGGCGCCGAAGGCGCTGCCCCGGCTGGTGAAGCGGGCGGAGCGGCTGAAGGAAACCCTGCGGAAGGCGGACCAACTGAAGGCGGTTCAGCTCCAGATGGCGACGCCGGTGATGTGGTGGATGGGGAGTTCAAGTCTGTTTAAGGTGTATGTGGTTAATTAAATTGCAGGGCGTTTTGACCTCCCCCGGTCAAAGCGCCCTCTGTGCTAGATTGGATTGAAGAAGGAAGAACCGGATGACCCAACGAGATTATTACGAAGTCCTTGGAGTGGCGCGCAACGCTTCTGCTGAGGAACTGAAATCAGCCTTCCGCACCCTGGCGCGAAAATTTCACCCGGATGTGAACAAGGAAGCGGACGCTGAAGAAAAGTTCAAGGAAATCAATGAAGCTTACGCAGTTCTTTCCGACGCGGATAAACGGCGGGCATACGACCAGTTCGGACACGCTGGCGTCAATGGCGCAGGCGGAGTACCCGATTGGAGCTCGATGGATTTTGCCGATATTTTCGGTGAGTTCTTTGGCTTTGCCACAGGCAGCAGCCGGCAACGGCAAAACGCTCCCCGGCGCGGCGCGGATCTGAGTTATACCTCGGTTCTTACGTTTGAAGAAGCCATTTTTGGGATTGAGAAAGAGATCGAAATTACCCGCGACGAAGTGTGCGCCACCTGCCGCGGCAAGGGAGCCGAACCCGGCTCAAACCCGGCGAAATGCACAGCCTGCGGTGGACGCGGCGAAGTGCGCCAGGTACGCCAGACGTTCCTGGGTTCCATGGTGCAGGTGACAACCTGCCCCACCTGCTCCGGGCGCGGAGAGATCGTGACCACGCCATGCCACACCTGCAAGGGGCGTGGTTTGGAACGCAAGACTGTCAAAAAGAAAATCCCAATCCCCGGTGGTGTTGACAGTGGTACCCAGATCCGGTTAGCCGGCGAAGGTCAGCCAGGAGTGAACGGCGGGCCGACCGGCAATCTTTACGTGGACATCAAGGTCAAACAACATCAATTCTTCCGCCGCAAGGGGACGGACATTTTGCTCGACCTGAACGTGAACATCGCACAGGCGGTGCTCGGCGCAGAAATAGAAGTTCCCACAGTGGATGGGCCGGCGAAGTTGACCATTCCGCCCGGCACGCAGCCCGGCAAAGTATTCACCCTGCGGGGTAAGGGAAGTCCCTTCCTGCGGCAGAGCGGACGCGGTGACCAGAAAATTATCGTCAACCTGGAAGTGCCAACCAAACTGAGCGCGGAACAGCGCAAGCTGATGGAAGAGCTGGCTGCCACGCTTGGGACAGAAGTGAAACCGCAGGAAAAAAGTTTTATGGATCTGTTGAAGGATGTGCTTGGTGGGTGACGCCAAGTGGCTGGAAGTGTCATTGACCGTGGATGGCGAACTGGCAGAAGCGGTGGCCGAAGTGCTGGAGCGTTTCGCCTCCGGTGGTGTGGTGGTTGAAAGCAATGTGAAATACCGCAATGTGGAAGATGAAGGCACCCCTTACGGTCCGGTGAAAGTGTACGGGTTTCTGACGGTTGATGAAACGCTGGAAGAGAAGCGCCATAAACTGGAAGAAGCGTTATGGTACCTCAACGCCATCCGCGAACTGCCGGCTGCTGTGTACCGAGAGATCGAAGATCAGAATTGGATGAATGCCTGGAAAGAGCATTACAGCCCGATCGAGATCGGCAAAAAACTCCTCATCCTGCCCGCGTGGATCGAACAAAAGGATTTGCCGAGGGTGGCGGTGAAGATCGACCCGAGCATGGCGTTCGGCACAGGCACGCATCCCTCCACGCAGTTGTGCCTGGAACTGGTTGAAGATTACGTACAAGCCGGCAAGCCGGTGCTTGATATCGGCTGCGGTTCCGGCATATTGACCATCGGGGCGTTAAAGCTGGGAGCCAGCCACGCGCTGGCGGTGGATATTGATGCCGAATCGGTTAAGGAAACGCTAAAAGCCTGCATTTTCAACCAGGTCGGCGAGCAAGTTGAGACCGGGCTGGGATCAGTTGATGAGATTACCCGCGGAGATTTCAGCATGAAGCATGCTCCGCTGGTGCTGGCGAACATCCTGGCACCTGTGCTCATACGGTTATTCGACGGCGGCATGGCAGAAACGATCACCCCTGGAGGCGTCATCATCCTGGCTGGAATCCTGTTGGAACAGGGTGAAAGTGTACGCACGGCGGCTGAAGATGTAAGATTGACCTTTGTGGAAGAACGCCACAGCGGTGATTGGGTGGCACTGGTGATGAAAAAATAAGTTGTCGAACTGGCCGGAGCTACCGACCAGTTTTTTTATCTTAAAGCCGGATTATACTTAACGGATCATGGAAAACACGGTCATACGCGACGTCAAAACAGAAGACGCGGGAGCCATCGCCCGCATTTACAATCCTTACATTCTTAATTCGGTCATCACTTTTGAAGATATCCCTGTAAGCGAAGAAATCATCGCCGGCCGCATCGAAGCGGAAATCGCTGCGGGTTATCCTTACCTGGTGCTGGAGGCAGCGCAAATGGTGGTGGGTTATGCCTATGCCGGCGTATGGAGAACACGCGCTGCATACCGACACACGGTTGAATCAACGGTATACCTCGACCAGGGATTGATCGGCAAAGGGTATGGAACCCTTCTTTACAAGGCATTGATCGGGGAGCTGCGGAAAAAAGAATTTCACGTGGTTCTCGGCGGCATCACCCTGCCCAACCCGGCGAGTGTGGCGCTGCACGAAAAAATGGGCTTCAAGAAAGTAGCCCATTTTACCGAGGTTGGATATAAATTCAACCGCTGGCTGGATGTTGGATTCTGGCAGTTGACAATTTAAAGCCTAATTGCCGGCAAAACATTTCCAGATGATTACCAATCTACCTCGATAACCTTAAGCTTGTGGATCAGGTCCTGTTCCCGGAAGTTCGGTAGGATTCAGATCAGGCGCGGTTCGAACTCCGGAACCAGTTTCATTAAAGGTGATAGGTTTTGTGATCTCTCCCGTTGAACCGACATCATTCAGGTAATGAGGGTCGTTTGGATTAAGCCCTAAAGTGATCGGGTCGTCTTGCTTGGGACCGATGGCGAGAGGGTCATCCTGTTTCGGACCGATGGCGAGAGGGTCATCCTGTTTCGGACCGATGGAGAGCGGATCATCCTGCTTTGGGCCAATGGCGAGAGGATCGTCCTGTTTCGGACCGATAGCAAGCGGGTCATCCTGTTTGGGTCCAATGGCGAGCGGATCGTCCTGCTTAGGACCGATGGCAAGTGGGTCATCCTGTTTCGGACCGATAGCAAGCGGGTCATCCTGTTTGGGTCCAATGGCGAGCGGATCGTCCTGCTTAGGACCGATGGCAAGTGGGTCATCCTGTTTGGGACCGATCGATGATTTTCCACGTGGTTTAAAACCCTTAATTGCGCCGTTTACCAGTAAACCCAATCCAAGTAAACCCAATCCACCCGCACCAAGTGGAATCCAACCTGGCAAGTCTTTAATAAAAACGCCAAACGAGTTGCTCGAAAACACTGCTTCAATCGTTCGCGATGAGGTCATCACAAGAGTACACTCATCGTCAGAGGAAACAGGGCAACCATTCCATTTATCAAATTTGAATCCGGAATCCGGAACCGCATGCAGTACCAGTCTGGTGTTCTCATCAAATTCCGTGGAACAGTCTGAAGTGCAGGAGATGCCAGCAGGGTCACTGGAGACACTCCCCTGACCAGATATGCCTACGTTAAGCATGACTGAATTTGTCTGTGGGGCTGTGGTTGGTTGCACTAAAGAGGCTGCGGTGGCTGTCAGATCAGGCGTACTGGTTTTTGTCGGCGTCGCGGTTGGAGTAAATGTTAGCGTAGGAGTCGCTGTTGGCGTGAAGGTAGGTCTTGGCGTGTTCACAGCAGTACGGGTAGGTGTCGGCGGAACTTGTGTGGCAGTCGGTCGGGCGATGACAACGTACGCGTTGCCGGCAGAATTTCCATGATCATCCCCTGCCACAACACTATGCTGCCCTGGACTGGCATCGTTTGGTACAGAAGCCCCCATCGATAATTCCGAATTTGGACCGGCAGTGGTTGATCCAAGATAAGTATTTTCCCAATAAACAGAAACTGTGGATCCGGGGGCAAACCCCATGCCAGAGATGGTAAAACCATCACCAGGGTAACCAGAAGACGGGTTCAGGTCGATGTATGAATTTTGGGCATTCACGGGTGAAAATTGAACAAGAACAACCAGAGAAACCAGCGCAAAAACAAGAATAGTCCTCATCCCCAACCTCCTAATCAATACTTATAAGATAAGAATACTCTTTTTTACAATTAAAAACAATACTTAATGTCGTCCAACATGAAGACGCCTTCTTAAATCGATGTTTTTTGGAGCATCGTGAATTAATCCCTGCGTGGTTCTCAAACGGGTAGATACGGGGCTTCCTTTTCAATGTTACCCACATATACCGGCAATTTCTGGTGTCCGAACATCTGGCGAATGGCCTGGATTTCGCCAATGTGGTACCAGTAATGGTAAGTGATGCGGTGCATGGCAGATCCCAGTGTTTGACCAACGGGTTTTCCCTTGCGTAATAATTCTGCTGATAAACCTGCGGTATCCAAGGCTTCGAGGAATGACGTGGACGCTCTGGTTACTTTGCGCCAAGCAGCTAACATTTCTTTGAGAGACGGAGTGCTCATGGGCGCACCGAATGCAAATTCCATGTTGAGGTCCGGGAAGAGGATAATATTTTGCGCCCGTTCAAGCCAGTATTTTTGCTCATGCCAGGCTAGATGTCCAACCGTCCAACTGATACAGTTCATCTGACCAAAATGCCCTGCTCCTTCGTCTTCTGTAACCCCTTTTAACCCTCGCAGCCATTCCGCGCGTGTAAATAGAAATTGCTGAACAAGCGGATGCACCATGTGATCTTCTCCCAGATTTTTTTGTTTTGATTACAGAGAAATTTTACATGATTTCGTACGAAGTGGTGATTTCGGTTACCCCGCGCAAGGTGGCAGCCACGGAGCAATAATTGTTTTCAGAAAGGTCGATAGCCTGTTTAACGTCTTTATCCGTGAGGTCCACTCCCTTTAATTTGTAGGTTAAGTGGATCTTGCGGAAAGCCCACGGGGGATCCTGGTCCTGCTGGGCGTCTGCGGAAATTTCGAGGCTTTCGAGGTGGAGCCTCTTTTTGGAGAGGATTTCGACCACATCCACAGCGGTGCAGGAAGCCAGGGCTACCAGGAGTAATTCGGAGGGCTTCATCCCCACGCCTTCATCCGGTGTGGAAAGAACCACGGAATGCCTGGTTGAGTCTGTACCGATAAACTGCTTGCCGCCTGCCCACCTTACTGTTGCATTGCCCATTGTATGCTCCTCTTGCCGGATTAATTGCTCGCGATCAATTCCAATAATTGCGTGGTGATCTCCTGTTGAGAGAGCCTGTCTGCATTGGCAGGGTTGCCGCACTCCTCAACCACCGATTCGAGGAAGAAACGCGTGGTGGATTGGATGGATGCCCGCACTGCGGTTAACTGCCGAAGCACTTCCCGGCAGTCGCTTTCCTGCTCCACCATGGTATTGATACCTCGTATCTGCCCCTCGATGCGGCTGAGGCGGTTGCGAAACAGTTTCTTTTTATCATCGGATTTCAAGTACATTCCAGCCTCGCAAATAATAAAATAGCCAATTGGTCATTTTTCCCTGGCACGCAGGGTGAAAACTTACCCTCAGGTAAATCCGCCGCGCGAGCTTGAGCATGAACTTGACTCAGAGGCTGACGTAGAAAAAGCCCCGCCGCCTCCCCTGGAGGAAAACGCTGAGATCCTTTTGCGTGTGTCAGCACTATGGCAGACCGGGCAAACTGGCAGCTCATCGGATTGGTCGAAACGCAGCATCTTTTCAAATTCCTGCGCGCAATTCTCACAACGATATTCATACAATGGCATAGCTTTCCTCCGTGTATACCCCTGGGGGGTATTTGTTAATCTTATCATATTTCCCTCCCGGGGTAAAGCAATTGTCAATATTCATACTTGACACAGAACTTTTGTTCTGTTATTATAATAGTACAAATGACCGA
>CAZSGL010000058.1:0-12234 GCA_964606265.1 uncultured Anaerolinea sp.
GCCGAGCCTTTGCGCTCTGCGCCAGCCAGGTGGTAGACCTGCGTGATACCCTTCAGCGCTGCCCGGATACCCTGTGTATCCGTCAGGCTGCTGATTGCCACTTCGACTGCAATCCCTTTTGGGAATTTCGGCGATTCATTGGATGGTTTTAATAGTATACGAACCTGCTCACCTGAATCTACCAGGGACTTGACCAAATGCCTTCCAATAAAACCGGTGCCACCGGTCACAAGGATCATTCTAAAAATTATACCTGCCTTTTCATCTCAATCTAAATCGTAAAGGCACGCTTCTTGCAACGTTCAGGTATGGATCATAACAAGGGCAGGGACCAAATGGACCAGAATCAAAAAAAGACTCTTCCGTCTGGAAATAAGATCGGCTTCCATTATTTCCAGGATACTGCTCACTATACCAACAAGGATCTCAACCAATGGCTGCCGGAACTAAAAAAACTTAAGGCAGGCTGGTTAATTATCCAGTCTGACGCTTCCAGGGCTATTCCTGAACAATTCATTCACGGTTTGATCCAGCAAAACATCACCCCGATCGTTCATTTCAACTTGCGCCTGCCGGATGCCCCTTCTCCCGCCGACCTGCACGCCATTCTCGAGGCGTATGCACACTGGGGAGTGAAATACGTTGTTCTATTTAACACTCCCAACCTGATTACTTCCTGGTCGCAAGCCAGTTGGTCGCAGCAGGATCTGGTGGAAAGGTTCATCGACCGCTTTCTCCCCCTGGCAGTTGAAGCTGCTAAGTTGGGTTTAACTCCAGTGTTCCCGCCACTGGAACCGGGTGGTGATTATTGGGATACATCCTTCTTACGCTCAGCTTTATCCTCGATCAAACGCAGGGGTTACCAGACTCTGCTCAACAAAATGCCGATTGCGGCTACCAGTTACACCTTCAACCATGATCTCACCTGGGGTGACGGTGGACCGGAAAAATGGCAGGAAGTGAAACCTTACTTTACGCCGGTGAACTCTGAGGATCAATGCGGATTCAATAATTACCAATGGATTGAATCCACTGCAAAATCCTTTGGAATGAATGACATCACCATATTCCAATTTGCCTGCGGCATGAAATCCAGGGTTGACATTTATTCGCCTATGATGCACGCTGAAATTGTGCAATCAATTCTTGACCAATTCAGTAATCCGCGCTTCTCATCTGTCATCTCAAGTAACTTCTGGTTATTGGCCGCTGATCCCGGCACAGAGGAGTACTCGCAAGCCTGGTATAAAACAGATGGCAAGGTTTCACCAATCGTCCGTATTCTTGGCTCAAATGAAGAAGAACTCACCAGGGACTATCAGAAATCACCTACAGACCATTCCAGGTTGAATGAGCAACCGGAAAATGAACCCACCCACCCTGTTGCGCATTACCTCCTTTTACCCGCCTTCGAATGGGGTGTGGCTGAGTGGTATCTTGAAGTCGCCAGGCCGTTCATCGTGAAAAATAAGCCAGCAGTCGGTTTTTCAATTGAAGAAGCCTCTCTTGCCAAAAAAGTGACCATTGTCGGCGGAGATAAATTCTTCAACCCGGAGGCGGTTGCCCATTTACGGTCAATCGGCTGTGAGGTCGAACAGATTTCGGGTGATGGTACAAGTATTGCAACTTTATTGGCAGAGAGGTAATCCATGAATTCTAACCTTCCCGGCACTCCTATTCTCCATACTCCCATCAACGCTAAGCCACCTGTCCTAAAGGTGATCGGGCTTGGCGGCGGTGGTCAAAATACAGTAGATCGAATGATCGAGCTGGGCTTATCCGGTATCGATTTTATTGCTGCAAATACAGATGCCCAGGTACTCCAAACCTGCCTGGCTCCCACCAAAATCCAGTTGGGTCCTGTTCTCACCCGCGGGTTGGGTGCTGGCGGTGATCCGTCAATTGGTGAAGCAGCGGCTGAGGAAAGTCTCCAGGCATTGAAGGATGCCCTCGCTGGCGCAGACATGGTTTTCCTGACTGCCGGCATGGGTGGCGGAACTGGCACAGGAGCGATTTCAGTAGCTGCCCGGGTGGCTAAAAACCTCGGAGCGCTGGTGGTTGCCATCGTTAGTTTACCTTTTGCATTTGAAGTTGGCCGCCGGCAGAAGAACGCCCGGGACGGATTCGCGAAACTACAGGCGCAAACAGATACTCTCATAAGCGTTCCCAATGACCGCTTGCTGCAATTTGCTCCCCGCGACCTTCCCCTTGAAATGGCATTTCGCCTGGCTGATGATGTGCTGCGCCAGGGTGTGCAGGGCATTTCCGAGATGATCACCCAGCCGGGATTGATCAACGTTGATTTTTCACATATCCGCAGCCTGATGAAAAACGGCGGTGGTTCCTTGCTGGCAATTGGCACTGGTGAAGGTGAGAACAAGACTGCGCTAGCCCTAGAACGCGCTTTACACCACCCCATGCTGGAAACGATCAATTTAGCAGACGCCAGCGGTATTATTGCCAATTTCACTGGCGGCAGTGACCTCTCATTCGTTGAGGTAATGGAGTCCTTGAACCATTTGCAGGAAATGTCCAACCCTGATGCAACCATCATCCCTGGATTGGTGACAGACGACCGTATGGAAGACCGCGTGCAGGTGATTCTTGTGCTCACCGGAATCGGGGCTACGTCAGTCGACAATGAGGAAAAACCTGAACCCATTTCAATCGCTTTGGAGCCGCAAATAACTGAGCCAATCCTGCTGCATACCTTTAACCCATCCCCTGCACCTCAACTGGAGTTAGCCTCCACACCAAACAATTTAGATGTTCCGGCTTTTCTCCGCCGGCGGGCAAATTAGGAGTTTTTCTGATGGATGATAAATACATTCAACAAGTTTGCAACAGTGTTTACCGGCAGTTCCCCGAAATGAAGGGGTCGCGACCGTCAATCTCTAATCTCCCAGGTGATAAATTCCAGTTGATCTTTCATGGAAAAGCTGAGACTCCTGACGGCAAGCACATTGCTCGCACAGTCAGGGTGGCGGCGTCGGAAACCGGGAAAATCTTAAAACTTACTACATCAAGGTAGAGGCTATATGTTAGCTCAAATGACTGAAAAAATTGAATTGAAATTCTGGGATATCTGTATCCCCCTACTTTCCAAAGCAAAATGGCTTCGTCCAATTTTTCATCAATTCCATTCGATAACCCAAAATGAAGTTTCCTTGAAAAGGATCGCGATGATCACGGTTATTGCGTGCGCCGGGGTGGCAACTGGTATGCTTCTTTTTTCCATAACCATCCTAATCGGTTGATATAAAAAAAATCAGCGCCAGGCGCTGATTTTTTTTATTACGGCAATGGTAGAATCAGACAAGGGATAATAATTTCTGGAAAACCTTCATGAGAAAACTCTTTATAATCATTGCCTCTGTTGTTTTCCTTGGTTGCGTGTTTTTCGGTTTTAACGCCGCGTCAAATCTGTTCGCAGAAAGAGCCCAAAACCAAAGCAACATTATTGAGACCCCCCAAACAAGCCTGGTTCAATCCAATTACCTGTTAGTGCTTGTAAACAACCTGTCTGCTGAAAAACCCCAATTGATCTCTCTTTGGGGTGTCCTAAATTATCCGTCGATTCCACCTGAAGTCGTTTTCATCCCTATTTTCCCGTCCATAAATGTCGAGTTCAACCGGGAAATCGACTCAGTATTTGATTTATCCAATACTAAGAAGATTTCTGCCAGGTCAATCGGGAAAATTGAACAGGTTGTAGACCTGTCCTTTAATGGCTATTTTGTAACAGATAATAAAGCCTTATTACGCTTTGCGGCTTACGCCAACCTCGAAAAGCTCGAAATTTTTAACTCACCAGCTCAATCATCTGAATCCATACTGGCAGTGCAAACCAACATCAACTCATTTTTTACCGCACTTTGCCAGCTTTGTAAAACCGGTGCCAGCAATTCCTTTTTCTCTCAAATTGAATGGTCACAATTGCTGCCAGATCACTTTTCAACTGACCAATCCTTTGAAGAATTGATGTTGATGATCGACAGGATCAACAACTCTGCAGTGCTCACTACCTGTGAAGTACTTTCTTCACAATAAATACCCTGATACTCCCCCAAGTCCTCTAAACCACGCGCCACATGTTATAATGTTGCGTTTTAACATATTATTTTTATAAAGGTAGAGGAAAATGGATATAACACGTGTTGATAACAACCTAGTCGTCAGTATGGATTATGAACTGACAGTTGATGATGCGGTCATCGATAGTTCAGAAGAGGGTGACCCGATCGTATTTCTGCAGGGAGTTGGTAATATCGTCCCCGGTCTGGAAAAAGCCATCCAGGGCATGAAAGTTGGCGAGTCAAAGGAAGTTGATGTCAAGGCTGCGGAAGCCTACGGCGAGTTTGACCCTGAAAACTTCATTGAAGTACCAAAGAGCGAATTCCCCGAAGATATTCCCCTGGTTGGGGGCACCGAGATCGGTGTCAACGATGAGAATGGTGACGAATTGACCGCCTACATCGAGGAAGTAGATCTCGAGAAGATTACCTTAAATTTCAATCATCCCCTTGCCGGCAAAGATCTGAAGTTCAAAGTGAAAGTCACCGATATTCGTGAGGCAACCGCTGAAGAACTTGAACACGGGCATATTCACTACGATGAGCACGAATGCGACTGTGGTGAAGGTGAAGAGTGTTGCGGAGATAACGGCGGCGAATGCTGCTGCGGAAACAAATAGCATATCAAAAGGCTGCCGGAAGGCAGCCTTTAGTTATCAAGCGCGTTTTTTTCTCCTGGCTTCAAGTGGATACCATTTGCATTTCCGCCTGGATGCGCTTTGGGTCGAGGTGATCAGCATTCATGCCTCCCACGGTAATGGTTGAATGTGCATCTCACCCTATTTTTCACCACTCAGGATGAAATCACAGCCCCGATTTCATCAACACTCTATCGCCTGAATCAATTATTCAATTTATAATGAAGTGAGGATATTTATCGAGGCGTTATGTGTATAAAAATCGTCACTGACAGCACCTGTGACCTTCCCGAGGATGTGATAAAAAAGTATGACATAACGGTCATACCCGTGTGCGTTAACCTTGGAGATCACAGTTACCGCGATGGGATTGATCTGGATCGGCGGGAGTTTTATCACCAGCTTGAAAACGGGACCGAAGTTCCAACCACTTCTTCTCCTTCAATGGAGACATTTGTTCAAACCTATACAAATCTCTCTTTAAAGGGTGCCAAGAGTATCCTTTCGATCCATGTATCCTCCAGCCTTAGCGGTTTGTATAATATCGCCACTTTGGCAGGGAAATCTATTAAACAAATCATGGTAAACCCATTTGATGCCGGACAATTGAGTGTTGGAACAGGTTTTATTGTTGAAAAAGCAGCAATGCTGGCACAGGCAGGATCCTCGGTAAACGAAATTGTCGAAAAGATTCGTGACATTGCCAACCGGACCTATTGTTTTGCAATTTTGGATAATTTGAATTATTTAAAAAGGAGCGGTCGAATTTCCCAATTTAAGAATTATTTGGGAAGTATTCTCCAGGTTAAGCCGATATTACGCTTCCATCAGGGTGTTCCTTCCATAAAAATGGTACGGACGAATAAAGCCGCATTAAATAATCTCATTGGGTCTATAAAGTCTTTGGGCTCACTTGAACGATTAAGTGTGCTGCACATCGATGCACCGGATAAAGCCGAAGAATTAAAACAGGCAGCCCTGGATTATTTCCCAAAATTATCCCATGAAGCGACGATTGATATTACACCCGCCATCGCCACCCACCTGGGGCCTGGAGCAGTTGGATTCGCTGCGCTTGTCGCGAGTCCGCAAAAATGAAAAAATTGTCGCTTCCAAGGAACCCCTGACTTGTTTCTCCCTACAACACCCGAAGAAGTAAAAGCATTAGGCTGGAAATCGCTTGACGCTATCCTGGTGACTGGTGACACCTATATTGACAGCCCCTATTCAGGGGTGGCCATTATCGGGAAAACACTTCTCAAAGCCGGATTTCACGTGGGCGTCATTGCCCAGCCCAATGTTGTTGACATTGTAGACATTTCCCGGCTTGGTGAACCAACCTTATTTTGGGGGGTGACCGGTGGGACGGTTGATTCAATGGTTGCCAATTACACTGCAACTCTGCGCAAGCGGCGTTCCGATGATTTCACACCCGGGGGCTTGAATGACCGCAGACCTGACAGGGCTGTGATCGTTTATTCAAACCTCATCAGACGCGCTTTCAAAGGCACTGTCCCCATAGTCCTCGGCGGTATTGAGGCAAGTCTGCGGCGCATCACTCATTACGATTACTGGACGGATAAACTGCGCGCACCAATTCTTTTCGACGCCAAAGCCGATTACCTGTTATACGGAATGGCAGAATCCAGTGTGGTTGAAGTGGCTGATTCACTGCGCGAAAACCGATCTCCTATTGGGATCCGTGGATTGGCATACCTTGCAAGGGCAGCACCAAAGGATTACCTGGTGCTGCCCTCTTTCGAGGATTCAGTTGCAAATCCGGATGAGTTTACTAAAATGTTCGAAATGTTTTATCAAAATAATGATCCCATAACCGCTAAAGGTATAGTTCAAAAGAAAGTCGACCGCTACTACGTCCAAAATCCGCCCGCTCTTACTCTTACTGAAACTAAATTGGATGAAGTGTACGCAACGGATTGGGAACGCGCACAGCACCCATATTTCGCCCAACAGGGGGACGTAAAAGCCCTGGAGACCATCCAGTTCTCCATCCCCACCCACCGCGGTTGTTATGGAGAGTGTAATTTCTGTGCTATCGCTGTCCACGAAGGCAGAACCATATCCAGCCGCAGTGAAGCCTCGATTCTTACTGAAGCAGAACGGATGACACATCATCCCGCATTCAAAGGAATAATCCGCGATGTCGGCGGTCCGACCGCGAACATGTACCAGATTGAATGCGCGAAGAAAATTCACAGCGGTGCATGCCCTGATAAACGCTGTATATTTCCTGAAATTTGTCCGGTTTTAAAGATTAACCACACTCCCCAGGTTACTCTTCTGAAAAAAGTCCGTTCCATTGCGGGTGTGCGTAAGGTCTTCGTCGGTTCCGGCATCCGTTACGATATGGTCATGGCAGATCAGGCATGCGGATTGACCTACATGAAAGAACTCGTTAACCACCATGTCTCAGGGCAATTAAAAGTTGCCCCGGAACACACTGATCCTTATGTACTCCAAATGATGGGAAAGCCCTCCCCTGAATCCCTTAATAAATTTAAAGGAAAGTTTGAAGAAATTTCAAAAGAAGCTGGCAAAGACCAATTTCTCACGTATTATCTGATCGCCGCCTACCCCGGGTGTTCTGATCGTGAAATGAAAAAATTGAAGGAATATGCGACCAGCCAATTGCATGTTTCACCGGAACAGGTGCAGGTATTTACCCCCACCCCTTCAACCTACGCCAGTGTGATGTACTATACCGAAAAGGATCCTTTCAGCGGGAAACCCATATTTGTGGAAAAAAACCTCAAACGCAAGATCATGCAGAAGGAAATCATCACCCCGTCCGAACGATCCAGGGTCAGCACGTCGAAAAACCCCTACGCAAAGTACAATAATGGCTATGCGAAAATTACAAACAATACAAGGAAACGCACATGACAACTCAAACCAGGTATTCTTTTTACGTATCCTGCCCTCCTGGGCTCGAAAGCCTTCTCGCTGCTGAATGCCGCGAGTTAAAGTTCGTTGTTCCTCAAAAGACGCTGGCTTCAACTTCATCTGACAAAGGCGAACCTGGAGAAGACCACGGCGGATTTGAGCTTTCGGGCACACTGGAACACATCTACAAGGCAAACCTGTTGCTGCGCACCGCGAGCAGGGTTGTCGTCCGTTTGGGTGAATACTTTGCCGCCTCATTCTCAGAATTGCGTAAAGAAGCCTCCCGCCTGGATTGGGACGCCTTCCTCCGCCCCGGTCAACGGGTGAATATTCGTGTTACCTGTCACAAATCAAAACTCTACCATTCAGACGCGGTTGCCGAACGTATCCTGGGCGCCATCAATGACCACTTTACCGTTGCTGGCAGGAACCCGCGCCCCATCACTTCCGCAAGTGATGGTCAGTTGATCATTGTCCGACTCCTCAACGATATCTGTACCGTCAGTATAGATTCTTCAGGTGAATTGCTGTATAAACGCGGCTACAAACAGGCTGTTGCCAAGGCGCCCTTGCGGGAAAACATCGCTGCCGCCATGGTCCGGTTTTCCGCTTGGGACGCTGTAAGTCCATTGATCGATCCGTTTTGCGGCTCCGGAACCATTCCCATCGAATCCGCCCAAATGGCGGGCAGGGTTCCACCTGGTATTTCAAGGGCATTCAGATTTTCAGACTGGCCGATATTTGACAAAGAAAAGTGGAACGGCGTTCTTGATACCGCCAAAAAAGGGATTACCGATTCAACTACCTCTATTTTTGGTTATGACCGTGATGCAGGCGCGATCGAATTCTCGCAGGCAAACGCTGCGCGCGCAGGGCAAAAAAATAAGATCCTATTCAAACAACAAGCCGTTTCCTACCTGGAATCCCCGTCCAAAGTCGGCACAATTGTGACCAATCCGCCTTATGGCGTACGCATACAGGAAGGCAGCGATTTGCGTGATCTCTATGCCCGTTTTGGGTCTATCCTACTGGAAAAATTTAAGGGATGGACGGTTGTGATGCTTTCGCCAGATGAAGTCCTCACTGGCAATCTCGGCTTGGGGAAACCAGTGGACTCGCTGCAATTTCTAAACGGAGGAATCCCGGTAAAGATGCTTAAGTACCAATTATGATCCTACGTAATTTTTAATATCACTTAAACACTTGCCTTGTATAAGAAGTTGGATCACATAATAACTTCTAGCTTTGATCCTTCAGTCCCCCCTATTTTGGTCCTCCTTTTGTTTAATGTTAGAATACACACGGGTACCTCCCGATTCATATATCAACTTTTCAGGAGTAGTTAATGAAGCAAATTCGTGTCCTTCAGTGGGGTTTGGGAGCCATGGGAAGTGGTATGGCCAGGTTGATGCTCGAAAAACCAGGTTTGAAGATTGTTGCTGTAATAGATGCCCGACCTGATTACATTGGCAAAGACCTGGGGGAAGTCTTAAACCTCGGCAAAAAAGTTGGGGTCAAGGTCACCAATGAGCCATCAACCGTCCTGAAAAAGGAAAAGGTGGATGTCGTTGTCATTGCCACCACCTCCTGGTTGAAAGAACAAGTCTCTGATCTGCGTAAAATTCTGAGTGCAGGTTTAAATTGTGTTTCCATCGCTGAAGAAATGGCTGATGCTTACGCCCAGAATCCCAAACGGGCGAAGGAACTCGATAAGCTGGCTAAAGACAATGGTGTCACCATTGTCGGCACAGGAGTTAACCCGGGATTTGTACTTGATCTGCTTGTCGTTGCACTAACAGCGGGCAACCACAGTGTTGAGCGTATTGAAGCTTCCCGCGTGAACGACCTGAGCCCGTATGGACCAACAGTAATGAACAGCCAGGGTGTGGGTACATCTCCTGCGCAATTCCAAGCCGGTGTCGCGGATGGCTCTATTGTTGGGCATGTAGGTTTTCCAGAATCCATTCACATGATCAGTGACGCACTCGGTCTTGGCGTCGATCGCATTGAACAGACGCGTGAACCCATCATCAGTAAAGTGCAGCGCGAAACACCCCACATTAAGGTCGCTCCGGGTATGGTGGCGGGTTGCTCGCATATTGGCATTGGGTACCGGGGTGACAAGGAAGTCATCAAGTTGATCCATCCGCAGCAAATTCATCCGGGACTGGAAGCGCAGGAAACCGGAGATTACATTCACATTTTTGGCAAACCAGAAATTCACATGTCCATCAAACCCGAAATTGCCGGCGGAATTGCCACTGAAGGTATCGCGGTCAACCTTATTCCGCATGTTGTTGCAGCAACACCCGGGCTTAAGCGCATGATCGACCTGCCCATCCCGGCTGCATTAATGGGCGACTCGGCTTATTCAAGAAAAATCTGATACTCATAATTACATCAATAACAAAGATTGATGGTGGATTAATGGCAAAAATCGCAAAAGGTACCTGGGTTGAGATAGAACAAGTTGTGCTAACACCAGAACAGCGTGTTCAAACGCTGCCTGAAGAGACGCGCAGCGTCCCCTATTTATTGCGTGTTTCTGGTTTTTTACAACAGGATGCTGAAATTGGTCAGGATGTCCAGGTTAAAACGATTATCGGCAGAATGCTCACTGGTAAGTTGAAATCGGTTAACCCCGGTTACCGCCACAGTTTTGGTGAGACAGTTCCGGAACTCCTCCGTATCGGTACCGATCAGGAGGAGTCGTGAGTTCCAGGGATGTTTCCTACGATTCGGTCATGGCTCGTAAAAACGAGATCATGAAATCCTCCATGCAGTTGGACTACGATGATTTCATCCAAAGTCCGATAGCGTTTGATTACGAAGGAATGATGCAAGCCACGGGTTACACCATGGAAGACATCATTCGCATTCAGCATGACACCAAGGTGGGCAACACCCCCCTCCTGGAGCTCAGGAATATCACTGAGGCAGTTCGTCGAATCTCTCCACCCGGTAAAGGTGCCCGTATTTTCGTCAAGGATGAGGCTGCCAATGCTTCCGGCAGCTTCAAAGCCAGACGTGCCGCTATAAGTGCCTTTGATGCCCACAAGAAGGGTTATAAAGGCATGATTGCTGCCACAAGCGGTAATTATGGTGCAGCGGTGGCGTCACAGGCTGCCCAGCGTAATTTGAAATGCATCATCGTTCAGGAGATATACGATAGCCGCGGTGTTGGTCAACCGGAGATCATTGAAAAAGCCCGCGCCTGTGAAGCTTATGGCGCTGAAGTTCTCAAGTTGACCGTCGGACCGGAATTATTCTATATGCTGTTGCGCACTCTGGAAGAAACTGGCTTTTTTAATGCCAGCCTCTATACTCCCTTTGGCATCCGCGGGGTGGAAAGCCTTGGATTTGAAATTGCCAATCAGGTGATGCAGAACCATGGAAAGCTCCCTGATGCGGTTGTTATTACTCACGCCGGTGGCGGAAACCTTACAGGCACAGCGCGAGGTTTGCTCGCCGCGGGAGCTGATTCCACGAGGGTGATAGCATGCTCTGTGAATCTCACCGGGCTCCACATGGCGTCTGATCGCGACTTCAACCGTAAATCTTTCACCACCGGACACACCGGGTTTGGAATTCCCTTTGCCACCTGGCCTGACCGCGTGGATGTTCCTCGCAATGCAGCCCGCAGCCTGCGCTACATGGACGAGTACCATCTCGTCACCCAGGGAGAGGTCTTCTACATTACCGAGTTACTTACCAAAATTGAAGGTCTGGAGCGCGGTCCTGCCGGCAACATCAGCCTGACAGCTGCGGTATCCCTGGCACAGGAGATGGACAAAGAGCAGATAATCGTCGTCCAGGAGACCGAGTACACTGGGGCTGGCAAGCACCACAACAGCCAGCTCTCGTTTGCCCGTGCCAACGGTATTGAGGTTAGGCGTGGAGATCCAAAAGATGATTTTCCGGGCAAGACCATTATTCTGCCGGAGCATTTATCGCAGATCCACAGTAAACGCGAAGATATTGATCGCCTTCGCCACATCTACCTGACCAATGCGGCAAATCATCACCCGGTCGCAATGTGGAGTGAAGGTGATTTTGCGTTCCTGGCAGCAGATATCAAGAAAACCCCTGACTGGGTACAGCAGCAGCTCCCAGTTTAATTCTTAAATATTTCACCAAGAGGACTCCCCATGACCGAAGAAACTGTTGAGAGATTTGAAAAACGAAGAAAAGAATTAATGATACTAAGTGACGAAGAATTGAAAACCCGGTTTTGGGAATTGTGTGACCAGGTGGTCGCGCCAATCGTTGACCTTGCCAGTACCCATACCTCCCCTTCAATCGAACGCTCGGTACTGCTCCGTATGGGGATTGACAGCATAACCTCTCACGGGGTCGTTGATCGCATCCTGGAAGCCGGACTGTTGGGTAAAGGTGCTGGTCATGTTTTGCTCGAAGTGTCAAAATCCCATAATTTGGATCTCCGTTCGGCTGCAGCCGCTATTCTTGAAAAAAAGGAAATCCTTAACGGATTTTTTACATCGGGAACTGAGAAAATCTGATGACCACACTATTACCCCTCGACCCGAACAAGAAACTGGATATAGAGAATATTCTCGAAGACCTGGAACACTATCATCCCAGGCGCAAAGGTTGGACCT
>CAZSGL010000059.1:0-12159 GCA_964606265.1 uncultured Anaerolinea sp.
GAAAGTTGCCGATGGATATGGCCGAAATTTTCTTCTTCCTCAGGGTTTGGCTGTGCTGGCAACCGCCGGAGCACTGACCACTGTAGAGAAGATCCGCGCAAAAGCTGCTGTAACCCGCGCTGCATTGAACCAGGAGATGGGTGGTCTGGCTGGACAAATCGAGGGTGTTGAACTTTTCTTCACCAGTAAAGCTGGAGAAACCGGAAAACTCTACGGATCTGTCACGACCCAAATGATCTCTGATGAATTGAACAACAAAATGGGGACGCAGATCGAACGGCACCAGGTTGAAGTGGAGCCTATTCGTATGTTGGGTGAGCACATCGCCACTATCCGCCTGACGATTGATCTTAATCCAAAGGTTAAAGTGTTTGTAACAAGAGAAGGTGAAGTTGCTGAAAAGGCCGTCAAAGCAGCAGCAAAGAAAGATGACAAAGTAGTTGCAGAAACTCCTGTTGCAGAAAAACTTGTTGAGGAACCTGTTGCTGAGGAACCTGTTGAAGAAGCTGCGGTAGGAGAAGTTAGCGCCGAGGCACCGGAAACAGAAGTACCTGAAAAAAAATCCAAGTCAAAAAAACCAGTTGAAAATGAAGCGTCTATTGAAGAAACCAAGGCTGAATAAAGAAAATCTTAATCGGGATTAAAAGTTAATATATTACCGGCCAGATCAGCCTTGGGGGCTGGCTGACCGGTTTTTACAATAAGTATTCATTATGACCATAGGCGAAAAATTACGACTGAAACGTGAAGAAGTTGGGATATCTCTTGAAAAAGCTGCTCAAGAGACGAATATTCGTATCCAATTTCTACGCGCGCTTGAAGAAGACAAATCCGGAGTAATGGCCTCGCCAGCCCAGGCACGAGGTTTTACCCGTTTGTATGCTTCTTTTCTGGGGTTGGATGCGCGTACTCTTTTTGAAGAGGAACTTGATTCAACCGTTTCTTCTGAGATTAAAACACTCGTTCCTGAGGAACATAAACCAGATGAGATTCCGGGTAACGAAAAAAAGAGGCGGAAAAATAAACTTTTCCAAAATAACAGAAAAATCCCTGAAATTGCCGATCCCCGCGAACGATTTCGCGATTTGATACCTGCAAAAGATGAGAAGAAATTATCGACGCTAATCTTCAAGGAAATTGGTGAAGCACTCAGAAATCAACGCGAGATATTAGGACTCTCTCTGGCGGATGTTGAGCGACTGACAAAAATTCGTGAACTCTATTTGTACAATCTTGAACGCGGCGAGATTGACGAGCTCCCATCCACCGTGCAAGGTCGAGGAATGTTGAGCAATTATTCGACTTTCCTCAGCATGGATGCAACAAATTTACAAAACAGATTCGCAGATGGTTTGCAGCAGAAACGTCTGGAAAATGCTGCAGTGGCAATGACATCGTTTGATGGAAAAACCACAAAACCACCTAAATCACCGGTTACCGGTTGGCGAAGATTTTTAACCATGGATCTTTTGATTGGCAGCAGTGTCTTTATTGTTCTGTTTGTGCTGGTAATCTGGGGAGCAATCCAGGTAATTGGGATTACCCAATCTCAAACTGAGCCTACAATCAGCTCCATCTCGGATGTTTTAATTAACCAGCCAACTGCAACTCCAGCCATTGAGACGGTGACAACCGATACCGTTGCCTTGACGGGTGAATCCAGCCAGATGGCAAATACTGCATCCGTCGATATCCTGGCAACCATTACCTCGGTAAATACCGGTTCAATACAACTTGTTGTGGTGGGATTACAGCGTACCTACATGAAAGTTGTCGCAGATGGTAAAGAAGTATTTAACGGTCGAGTGGTACCGGGTAATGTTTACACTTTTACTGGTTCATTGAAGATAACCATCGATGCGGGTAGCGCTGCGGGTATCCAGATCTATTACAACCAGCAGGATTTGGGAGTATTGGGAATGGTCGGCGAAACCGTGGCACTGGAATTCACCTCAAAAGGATACCTGACGCCGACACCGAGATTCACTGCCTCACCAACTACCACTTTGCAACCAACGCTGACGCAGAAACCAACCAACACACCTAGCCCAACTCCGACAGCGCCAACTGCCACCATTACTCCATTAAATCCAACACCAACCCCATGAAGCAAAAATCTTATTTTCTGGCTTCCCTGGGCTGTGCAAAAAACACGGTCGACTCTGATTCCATGGCTATGTTACTGGAACGAGATGGCTACCTGCCAGCCGCGGATCCATCCCATGCCCGGGTATTGATAGTGAATACCTGCGGATTCATCCAGACCGCCCGCGAGGAATCCTTACAAGTTTTGCGAGAATTAGCACAAAATAAACTTCCCGGGCAATTACTGGTGGCTGCTGGCTGTATGACAGAACGATATCGTGATCTAATCGCTCAAGAAGTGAACGGGATTGACGGATTCATTGGTACAAGGCGATGGATGGATATTCTGGATCTTGTAACGAGTTTGCGTGCAAAAAAAGCCACTGAGCAGTACCACCTGCCTGAATCTCCTACCGTAGGCAGGGATGAAAAAGGTATTGTGAGAGCCTCAATTCAAGGCGGGAGCGCATACCTGAAAATTGCGGATGGCTGCCGCCGGCTGTGCGCTTTCTGCGCGATCCCGTTGATCAAAGGCACAACCGTCAGCCGCCCGCTGGATGTGATCCTGGATGAAGCTGAAATTCTACAGGATAACGGCGTGAAGGAATTGATCCTGATCGCCCAGGACACAACTGATTACGGTTACGACCTCGGTATGAAAGATGGACTGTCCACACTGCTAGAAAGGTTACTCCCGCGTATCCCCTCGATTCCCTGGATACGCCTGCTCTATTCCTTCCCTGGTTACATTTCTAACCGGTTGATCGATATCATGAGTTCCTCGCCGCAAATCTTGAATTACCTGGATATACCCCTTCAACACGCTGATGCTGAGCTCCTGAAAAAGATGAACCGACCTTCCGATATTGATTGGGTTTATAAAACTATCAGTAAAATGCGGGCGGCCATCCCTGATCTGGCTATTCGATCAACCTTCATTGTTGGCTACCCTGGTGAGACTGAAAAGGAGTTCTTAACACTCCTAAAGTTCATTGAGGAAATGCAATTCGATCATGTTGGCGCTTTTACTTTTTCATTCGAACAAGGCACCTCCAGTGAACCATTTGGCGACCCTGTCCCTGAAGAAGAGAAGCAGGAGCGGTTGTCCAGATTAATGCAATTGCAGGAATCCATTTCCCTTAGACGTAATCAATCTTTGATCGGCAAGCGATTGGATGTCTTGATCGAAGGCATTGGTGATGGCATCTCCATCGGCAGGTCATATCGGGATGCACCTGAAATTGATGGTCTTGTGATCATTGAAGGCGAATTGACTGTAGGGGAGATCCAAACTGTAATGGTCTCAGGGGCAATGACCCATGACCTCTCAGCAGTGTTGATCAAATAGAAAACCAGGGGTGATCCCGGTTTTTTTTGTTATCCAGGTCCACCAGTGTTTTCTGGGGTGGGAGTGGGTGTTGGAGGGCCTGCCGTTGGTGTAGGTGTGGCTGGTGGATTGGCGCAAAACTCACGTGCAAGCGTCAGTTTTTCTGCCATGCGAGTGCTCGATGCGATTCCTATGGAGGCTTCGTATTGGGCGACAGCTTCACACCAGGCATAGGTCTGCTGCAAGAAATCCCCATATCCTTCGAGTGCGCCGGCATAACGGCTCCTCACGGTAATCCCAGAGGCATCAATCAAATTTGGGACAAGCGCAAAGAGGTCAGAAAACTGGGTCGCAGCTGCCATCATATTGATATTCCAGTTTGAGGCTGCATTGTTGTACATCCTCGCCCAGATTCGATAGGATTCAGCTTCGGTGTCGATTGGAGCCATTTCTTCAGCCAGTGAGAAATAATAGACGCCAACCTCAAGGCTGCCCTGTTTTACTTTGGAAATGCCGTTATAACGTAAAGCATAATAGTACATGCCATCGACTTTAATCGATTCATAGGTCGGGTCAATATCCCTAAGGGAAAGGACGGTAGCCAGCAACCCGGACCAATCACTGGCGGTTAATTGAGCCTTTGCCTGGTCAAAGAGAATAGACAGGTTCTTCGAATTGGTAGTCGGCAAGGGTGTAGTTACTGGTTCCGCCGTTTCACCGGGGACCGGGGTACTCAGTTGTGTATCTCCCTGGTTTAGCGCAATTACCAGCATAACATCCTTAAGTTTTTCATCCAAGCCGGGGTACTCAGGATAAATCTCAAGGATGTATTCCAGCCGCTGCCTGGCGGCATTAAAATTACCATTCTTTTCATCGTTCAAGGCGAGTTCGAAATGGGTTGCGGAGAGCGTAAGCCGTTCACTTAACTCTGCATTTTTTCGAAGCTCAAGCGCCATGAGATAACCGGTACCACTTCCAATGGCGATTATCAGAAGCATACCAACAATCCCAACTAATATCCATAACCCACGTCTCTTCTTTTTTGCAGGTCTGGAGTCTTCAGGTTGCACATCGTGAATATCAGATTCAACCGCAACAGGAATGACGACGGTTTCAACGGTCTCATCCGGTTTGGATTTAAATATTGGTTTTGCTGCCTTTATTGGTCTTGTCTCGGGCAAAGCATCAGGAACCTTGTTGATGTCCTCTTCAGTCTTCTTTTTCGCCATGGCAACAATTATACCGTAACCCGTATGTAATTTTCACACGCTATCGATCTTAAAAATCTCGCAAACCTTTAATGTCCGGCAGAACCAGGAGTATCGAGAGGACTAGTGCAACCGCCATGGGCAGACTGCTGGCAAGAAGCGGGTGCAGGTGCGGTGAGAGCAGGGTCAAACCTCCCCAGGTAACCAGCCCTCCAACGACGGCAGCTGCAATTGCTCTCAAAATCGACGGAGTGATGTTAATTTTAAATTGGAGCTGTTTTCGCAGCAAAATGAACAACAACACTGCTTCAAAGGTGAAGACCAGCGAGTCGGTCAGCGCAATTCCGGCCGCTCCCAAGGGACGGTAAAGAAGGATTCCAATGGTCAGGTAAAGTACAACGTTGATCCCTGCTGTAATCAGAGGGGGATAAGGTTTTTGGAGAGCATAGAACGAACGCGCCCCTACTTCTTTAAGTGAATGTCCCGTCAAACCCAACAGGAATGCTGCAGTGACCCACGCCAATAATTGGGTACCTTCTGAACCAAAATCGAAAGCCAGATCAAGCAGCGGTTTTAGACCTAATGAAAGAATAGCTGCAATAGGCAGGGTTAATGCCAACAAAATGCGGATGGCTTTTTGAATCGTCTTCTTAAACTCATCCAGACGGTCCGCAGAAAAATGCTCTGCCAGAGTGGGGAGAATGGCGGTACCGATGGCAGTGCCAATGAGTGTCTCTGGTACCTGTTGAATCATCCAGCCGTAAGTGAGGGAGGTGACTGATCCCTCAGCCAAACGGGATGCAAGATTGTCACGGATGAAAAAGATGAGCTGGATGAGGAGGATAGTGAAGAATCGCGGGCCCATCAATCGCAAGACTTTCATAACTTCCGTGTTGCGGAAATCAAGGCTGGGGATCCAGTGAAACTTGTGTTTGATCAGACCGGGAATCTGGATGAGCAGGTGAAAGGAAGCCCCCAGTAAAACACCGTAGACAAGACCTTCCACGCCTAGTCCCATTGCCGGAAGTGTTACTGGACCCAGGGTATACCCTTCACTTGGTGAAAGGATGGTTACGCCAATAATCTGACCAACATTATAGAAAAGGGGAGCCATGGCTGGGAAGAGAAAATGTTGATTTGCCTGTAAGCCTGCCATTACCAATCCGCTAATCGAAAAGATCAGAGTGGCGATCAGATTGAGGCGCATTAACCGGATGACCACGTCTTGTTGGGGGATTGTGAATCCGGGGGCGATGCCAAACTCTGCTCGCACCAGTGGGGCTGCCAAAATGGCAACCAGGGCAGCGAAAACCGCTGTAACTACAAAAGCTATGTTTGCCACGCGGCTGAATAAATCCCAGGCAGGGCGTTTGCCATCCTTAGTCAACACTTCAGAAAGCACCGGGATGAACGCCAGCGCCAGAGCTCCGCCAGAAATGATGGCAAAAAGGAAGTCAGGGACATTGTTGGCAACATTAAACGCATCCAATTCGCTAGAAAAGCCGAATTGGCGGGCGATGAGAATTTGCCGGACAAATGCCAACACTTTATCAAGGAAAAAGAAAGCAGCCAACAGTAAAGAAATCTTGGTTAAATGGGAAAGTTTCATGGAAGCTCCTGATGGTTAATGGGTTAATAATAGCATAATCTTTATGCACCTCCAAAGGCTGCCAGGGAGTAGGATACAATAAGCATCGAAAGGTAACTCAAATGAAAAACCCTGGAACTCTGAGTATTGTGGCAACACCCATAGGTAACGCTGCGGATATAACATTGCGTGCCATCGAAGTGTTGAAAACTGTTGATGCGGTTGTGTGCGAAGAAGCCAAACCGGGAAGCACGTTGTTGAAGCGGCTCGGAATTGCAGACAAGGAACTGGTGTTGCTGAACGAGCACAATGAAGCAGAAATGGCAGCAGATCTGTTAATGCGGTTGTTGAATGGCGAGAGCCTGGCGTTGATTTCTGATTGTGGAACGCCAGTATTCGCTGACCCGGGGGCTTACCTGATCCAACTGGCGGCGAGCTCAGGTGTAAAGGTCATGCCGGTCCCGGGGGCGTCCTCACTCATGGCAGCGTTATCAGTCTTGGATTTCAAAATGGAGCAGTTTTATTTTGGTGGATTCCTTTCCCGTGAGCCTGAACTGCGGCGTAAAGAGCTTGCGCGCCTTCGCGGGATGAAAATTCCCGTCATTCTGATGGATACCCCATACCGATTGAAGGCTTTGCTAGAAGATGTCAGCAAAGTTTTTGGGAAGCAGGTTTACGTGACTGTGGCTTTCGACCTGACCCTCCCTGGTGAAACGATAATGCGCGGGGGAGCGGCTGACATAATCAGGCAGGTGGGCAGCCGTAAAGGTGAGTTTATCCTGATCGTAGGGAATTCCTGATGTGTTGATGTTTTTTCATGGGGAAAAACTATACTAAAAAAGTTTGTCGAGCATCGCCTTGAATACCCCGCAGCGTGCTGCTGAGCAGTTTACATGCCATCAAATATGACACAACAGAGGGACAAAAATAAGAGGTCACAAAATCTTGCATCGCTACTTGCCGCTTGAGATCATCCCAAAATTCAAATCGGCAAACTCCTTGGCAAAAAGAAAATTCTCAAACTCAAAATCGATGTAACCTTTATTTTTAGTGTCAAACAACCCCGGCAATCCCACTTTGACGATCTTGGCACATCGTACCAGTTGTTTATGCAGTTCAGTCCATCTTTTATTCTGCAATTTCCATTGTTGTTTTTGGTCCGGCGTCATTCCGGATGTTTCAATGATATTACTCAGCCATATACCCGATAAGACCAGGAGGATAAAGACAACAACACCGGCAATGACTCCAAAGTATGTTTTGTCGTCTAAGAATGAATTCACCCCCCCGCTGGTAATCATACACAAGAATGGGCTCAACAGAAAGAAAATCAACCTAACTGCTTTGGATCCCCCCTTTCTTTTTTTCGTTATTCCAAAACCACATTCATCGCATAATGGGAAATCAATCGACAATGCCATTTTATCTTTTTCCAATTGACCCCATCGTACCTTCCACTTCATATCCGATACTGTATCAGCCCCGCAAGAAACACATTTCCGCGGCATATTGAAGGTGCTTAAGTACCAGGTTTTGACTTTGGTAGTCATTTCCACCTCCGAAAATTCTCAATTGTCTAGACTTTAAAGGGTTGATCAAATTCATTATAGAACATAAAGTAGGGCATTTCAAGTTTTTACTTCTTGAAGGTAAAAATATCAGCGGAGACATAATTTTGAGGTAAGTAAGCAAAGATTTAGCGACGCAATTTGAATTTATTAAGTGGCGAAATCCGTTTTTATAAATCGAGGTACACAACAAAAAACCGCCTGTTTGGCGGTTTGTGTGCCTCCACGGAGATTCTTGAGCGGAGCGAAATCCGGTTTTATTAATGGAGATGGATAATAAAAAAACCGCCTGTTTGGCGGTTTGTGTGCCTCCACATAGACGCGGTCAATACGCCCAACTGATAGCGGAGTTGCTGGTTTCGTGGTGATTTTAGCGGATACGAGATTTTTAAAGTATATCTCGCTAGGATACCGATTGTGTCAAAAAAACAAGGCTGATTTTCGTTTTTGTGCGATTTTATGGGTATTTGGTCGTGTAAAATGTACCTGATTTTTTTACTGATCATTTTCCCCCTTATTACACTATTCCAGTTAATGGTATAGTGGAAATCCAATGCCCCTCAATACCGAACTTCCCCCGACATACGCAATTATCAAAGTAAAGAAATTCACCCTAAAGGATGGAAAGATTGATACCGTTTCTGTAGAAACGTCTTATCCCTTGCTGTCAATTACCCACAAGATGGAGCTTACCAGAGATGACCTGGTTTCTTTTCTTAGATCCGGGGAGCAGGTGAGTTACAAGAAGAACCCATGGATTTTGGGAATAGGCGGATTGATCGATCCAGTGGAATTATTTAATGCCCCCGGTTCGGATAAACAGGATCACTAAACCGATGGATTGCACGATAACTGCAGAAATAAAAATTAAAATTACCGCCCAAATCTTGGCACTGATACTGTCCTTCTTTTCCTTAATCGCTTTATCTTCCTTGTCCTTCTTTTCTTTCGCCTCACACTCGTCGAGATCTTCGTTACAATGACGATTTTCTATGACAGTAACCCGGTCCAACAACCCGGGTTTGCCATTGCCATTGATCGCCCTGTCAAGCCTTCCCACGGTGGATTCGATGACTGCGACGCTGGTTGCGATTTTGTTGATCATCTCTGTGTTGGTTGCCATAAGTTCTCCTAATGCAAATTGGGATGGTATTGCCACAATTTTTCCAACTTTTCAGCGTCAGTAACCACCACGGGCGGAACTGCCGGCACCTTGCTGTACACAACCATCCGCAACAGTTTGATGTATCGCTGTTTGAAGTCGATGATCAACCCACCGTTCGGGTCCATGATTATGTACCCGTTGCTGTTCTTCCCGACAATGATTACCCAGTGTGGTTCAAGAGAAGCGGTCGAGGGAAAAGCATCAACCTGCACCATTACCGGGCGGCCAGATGCCAGTACCGCGTCAATCCTCGCCTCAGTTACCAGCGCCGCGTCCCTGATGAAGTTGTCGGGGTCCAGCACGATATTCGGGTTTATTTTGGTTACTGCGTCCCAAATGATCAGCCCGCCTTCATATCCCCTGACATTTTTCAAATCACGGTTGAATTGCCCGGGATCCGGAGCGCGCCCGGTCAGGAAAGCGATAATCGCATCCACATCAACAATCGCGCATCCATCACTGCCAATGGTATAGGCTGCGAAACCTAAAACCTCATTACGCCAAAGGGCATTATTCTGGTTGGATGCAGGAACGGCTAATGCCGGAATGATCACTGCCGGGGGAGTTACAGGAGGCGGTTCCGGAATAACAGCCCCGCCTTTGAGCACCAGAAACTCCTCCCTGGATTCAAGCCAAATATTCAGGTCCAGTGCGTTTGAAGCCATTCCATACAGAACGCCGTCACCAGACCCATTGTCGTCAATGTCCCCATCAGAGGTGTATTGCCACATCAAAACTTTGCCAGTCCATCCTTTTGCCCTTACAGCTTCGACAACAGATTCAAGGGAGCGTGCTACCCACTGCCAATTCACGACCATGACCTCGTTGTACCAGGCGACCCACAGCGGGCGGTTCTTGAACCATGTGCCAAACCAGGTGAGTAGTCCCAGGGAGCAGTAAATACCATTCGTTTTGCCATTGAGCGCGTCCATCCGCTCAAGGAACGCCCTGGCTATCTTTTGTGCCCTGGTTGCATAATTCGTAATCGGTGCAGCCGTAGCGGATGTCGCGTTCTCAATATCCAGGAAAACGTAATTGTCGCTGTCTCCCTTGATTTTGTTCCAGCAATTATCCGCCTGTGCCTTGCCCCACGCCTCGTCGGTCATGCCATAAGCAGAAGATCCAGCGTTATGGTTTGAGTAGTAATCCATGTACCAGTAGGCAATTCTGAAAACGTGTGGCTTAGCATTGATCCAATTCGCTGAAAATTGTGGGTCAATGGTCTTGCCCGCCCCAACTTTAATAACAGCAAAGTCAGGGTGCATATTCATTGCCTCGCCCCACCTAATGTTGCCCTGGTGTTGCGAAACGTCAATACCTTTTATTGGATAATTACCAAATTTTATTCCCATTATGCTATCCTCTCCACTTCAAACCAAGACCCAGCTAAAACCACTGACGGGGTGCCGTTGCTCGTAAATTGCGCGAATTTTATAGTAAGAGTTCCGCCCGCGTTGACGTGTATAAACCCGTCAAGGTCAACCCTCACATAGTTGGAAGCAGCCCCATAATCGCCATCAAGAGCGTTGTTATACTCCCTTGCAGCTGACGTGGGCGTATGAAGAGTAACAAAATAATTAATGACGGTTGCCGTTGCTGTGCCGGAAACGGACGCCTTGAGTCCACCTGCAGATGCACATGTGTTCATCAGCCTCGCGATAAAACGGTACTTACCCCCTGCCACAACGTTAAACGTCAATCCTGTTACGTCGGCAAGCGTGGTATCACTCGTTTTTGAGAAGTCGCTCGCGACAAAAGTGACGTTGGCAGTACCATAATAGAGGGTATCCAGGTACGTTTTGAGCGTGGCTTTGATGTTTGCCCACGTTACTTTTTTTGCCACATTTGAAGCGGCGGAGTCACTAATTAGTATCGTATCCGCGTCCACTGGTGTTGTTTTTCCAGTTATAGACGCAAGCCCTGCCGCCAAAAGGTCAAGGGCTTCTGCCAGCGTCTTCTTTACCCATGCCCCCGCTGCCCCAAATATCATGTCAGAGGTAGCGGTTGTGGTTATATTTGGGACGGACGCGGGGATGGTGTGTGCCGCGTTCCAATCGCTGGGCAGAATGTCGTAATTAGGATCATCTGCCATTACCGATACTTTTGTGTGAGTGATAAAGCCCATAAGTTACCTCTGCCTTAGAATTGATAGATATAGACCGCTTCAACAACTTTGGTTCCTGATGTGGCGAAAGCTCCCGCGCTTCTGTAAAATTGAAGTGTGCTAGCCCCGCCGGCAAAACTAACAATACAACGTCCCAGTGCCGCATCAAGGATTCCATTGTCAGTCGCGAAGCACGGCGCTTGCAAAAAGTCCATTCCCCCAGCAGCAGACACAGGTAAGCTACAGGTTGTACTTTGGGCATTACTGGTGCCAGTAATTTTTATAAAAAACGTACACATCGCCCCTGATATTGAAAACTTTGCCCACGTAGTTGTCGGGGTAGCAGCCCATCCGCTTGTAGATGGTGCTGAATTAAAAACACTAGGAAACCCAATAGGATTATCGGCGACGCCGTAATAATTATCGGTAATGGCTGCGTTTGAAAGGGTATAATCGCTGCTCACCGAAATTGTTACGGTTGTGTCGGGTGCTGAATAACTAAAGCCAACCACGTACGCGTACTGGTAAGCACCCCCTTGTTTCCACCTGATTTTCATTCCCTTTGCCAGGTATGAGGTTATATCCCCGGTAACCGTGAATGTGCTTGCGCTCGCATATGTCCAGGTTTCAGTTCTTTGGTACCACCCCTGTAAAAAATCCGCTGCTAAAATATCTTGTCCGGTTGTAATTGTCATATTTACCTTCCAGTTCCAGTGTAATAACTACCATCCATAACGCAATGATGCACTTGGGTCATCGGAGTAACAGCTCCCATTCGCAGGTAAGGTCATTCAATCCCCCGCTGTTATCTTCATCCTGCGCGGCGTGACTGAATAACGTGCCTGAATTCGCGGCAGCCGTCGCGCCATTTCCAAACAAACCCACTTCCTTGATGTTGAATGTGGATTGTGCAGCGGTGTAGAACGTGCTCACTATCACCGACACCCCCGACCTCATAATAGAGGTTACGGCTTTCCTTGCCGCTTCAGCTCCCAGCTGTGTATCGCCAATCGCAGGTGCAGTGGGCGAGGTGCCGATAGCGTGATAATTTATTCCAGTCCTGACCTCTCCCACGAGAAAATCAGCAACCAGTACCTTGCCCGCCGTTACCCCC
>CAZSGL010000060.1:0-12078 GCA_964606265.1 uncultured Anaerolinea sp.
GACCATCATCCCGAACTTCCCCGGGTGAATAACCCTTCGGTTTTTACAAAAAATCGCGAAATTGAAATTCCAGTGCTCATCATTGGCGGCGGTCCTGCGGGTCTTTCCGCGGCTATTGAACTTGGTAAACTGGGCATAAAAGCATTGTTAATCGATGACAAACACCGGGTCGGCGGAAAATTGGTACTGCAAACCCACCGCTTCTTCGGGTCCGCGGATGCGGTTTATGCTGGAACACGCGGCATTGACATCGCCACAATCCTTGAATCCGAACTGCAAAAATACCCATCTGTCGAGGTGTGGTTAAAGAGCACTTGCCTTGCGGTTTTTAGTGATAAGAAAGTTGGAATATTAAAAGGTGGAAACGAGTATGTCCTTGTTTCCCCACAAACCATACTCGTTGCCAGCGGCGCCAGGGAGAAATTCCTCGCCTTCAACGGCAATACATTACCTGGTGTTTATGGCGCAGGCGCATTCCAAACCCTAGTCAACCGTGATCTAGTCCGCCCGGCTGAAAAACTCTTCATCGTCGGAGGCGGCAATGTGGGACTAATCGCAGGCTATCACGCTCTCCAGGCAGGAATCGGTGTGGTTGGACTCGTCGAAGCGCTGCCGGAATGCGGCGGTTACAAAGTGCATAAAGATAAACTGGTCCGCATGGGAGTTCCCATCTACACTTCTCACACCATATTGAGCGCCAATGGATCTGATTATGTAGAGTCCGTGACCGTCGCGAAGGTAGATGACCAATTCAAGCCCATCCCCGGCTCAGAGCAATCCTTTGCATGTGATTCTGTCCTCATCGCCGTCGGCCTTGATTCAGTCTCTGAGTTTTTCAAAAAAGCTGTTGAGTTCAATATTCCCGCATTCGTCGCTGGTGATGCAGAAGAAATCGCCGAAGCCTCCGCTGCCATATTCTCAGGCAAGATCAAAGGTCTCGAAATCGCCAAGTCTCTGGGATTGAACATCGGTGAGATCCCAGCTTCCTGGTATCGCACAGGTGAAATTTTAAAGTCCCGCCCGGGAAATGTCTTTGCTGAACAGATCCCTGACCTGCCTGTCGGAGTCGTCCCTGCGTTTCACTGCAACCAGGAAATCCCCTGTGACCCCTGCTCCTCCCTATGCCCTCATGGTCTGATCGTCATTGATAAAAAGGATATCCGCTCCATTCCCGCCTTTGTTGGTAACAACTATTGCTGTGAGGTCTGCGAGAAATGTGTTGCCGGATGCCCCGGTTTAGCCATCACATTGGTGGATTACCGCTCCAATCCGGATCAGCCTATCGTTTCCATTCCCTATGAATTCTCTGGAGGTACGATTACTCGGGATGATATGGTCTCTATCCTCGATACCGAAGGCAATCTTTTCGGCGAAACTGAGGTTTATGATATTCACAACATCCCATCCAGTGACCGCACTGCCATCATCCAGGTGGTTGCCACCAGTGAGATTGCGCCAAAAATTGCCGGCATTAAAGTACAAAAAGAGCAGATCACTCAACCCATGTTCCAGTACGTCAACAATGTAGCTGATGACACCATCGTCTGTCGCTGCGAACATGTGACTGCTGGCGAGATCCGCAGCCTGATCCGCAATGGCTATCACGATATAAACGAAATAAAAACAGTCACCCGCGCCTGTATGGGTGCCTGCGGTGCAAAAACCTGCGCCTCGTTGATCCTCCGCTTATTCCGTGAGGAAGGCGTTCCTGCCAACCAGGTTATCGAAGCCTCCAAAAGACCAGTCTTCATTGAGGTTCCCCTGGGTACTTTTGCAGGTGACCAGGATGGGAGGCAGCAAAATGAACAATAAAAATCACTTTGATGCCATCATAATAGGTGCGGGTTCCCTGGGTACCCCCACCGCATTCTATCTTGCTGAAGTCGGCTTGAAAGTACTCGTCCTGGAGTCTGTTCCAAGTGTGGGTCAGGGTTCCAATAAGCGGGCAATTGGCGGCATCCGCGCAACCCATTCTGATCCCGCCAAGATCCGCATGTGCCTCCGCAGCATTGAAATTTTCTCCACTTTCAAAAACAAATTTGGTGATGACATAGAATGGGATGAATGCGGTTACTCCTTTGTGGCCTACTCAGAACACGAAGAAAAGATTCTCAAAGATTTACTTGTCATTCAAAAATCCTATGGTTTGCAAAATGATTGGTACCAAAAAAGCGACCTTTTGGAGATTGTTCCTGACCTGAATCCAATTAACCTTCTGGGAGGAACTTTTTCCCCAAAAGATGGCAGTGCCTCTCCACTGCTCGCCAACCACGCCTATTACAAACACGCGGTTAAATTCGGCGCTGAGTTCCATTTCTCTGAACCTGTCGTCTCAATGGGAATCGACCACGACCGCATTACATCCGTTACAACCGCTAAAGGAACCTATTCAGCTGATGTTGTGATTAACGCCGCTGGAGCTGATGCTGCGCAAATCGGTCGCATGGCTGGGCTCGAATTGCCTGTAAGACCAGATTCCCATGAGGCTGCCATCACTGAACCTGTTGCACGTTTTCTCGGACCAATGGTGGTGGATATCCGCCCTACTGAAGGCTCATCCAATTATTACTTCTACCAACACATCACTGGGCAGGTGATCTTCTGTATAACTCCAAAACCCAATGCCTGGGGCGATAACATCAATGAGACCAGCAGTTTTTTGCCCATGGTCGCCCGCAGAATGATCGAAATCATGCCTCGCCTCAAGAACATCCGTGTTCGCCGAACCTGGCGCGGGCTCTACCCAATGACCCCCGATGGCTTTCCAATTATCGGTAAAGCGCCGCAATTGAATAATTTCGTTCTCGGTGTCGGTTTATGCGGGCAGGGATTCATGCTCGGACCTGCCGGTGGTGAATTGCTCACCAGGATCGTCCTCGATAGAACCACTCATGACGATGAGGAAACTCTGCGTTATCTCTCACCCCTGCGCCAATATGCAGGTGAAGAAAAACTTAAGTAATCCAACACAAAGAAAGATTCGTAGGATCAATGGCACTTAAAGGGTTCATTTTTGATTTCGATGGTTTGATCCTGGACACTGAAAAGCCGGGTTTTCTGGCGTGGAAGGAAATATTTGTCCGTTTTAACCAGCCCTTCGCCCTTGATGATTGGAAAAAGGCGATTGGTACCGGTCCAAGTGCATTCGATCCCGCGCTTCACCTATGCGCACTTGTTCAAGACTCCCTCGACCCTGCTCGCTTACACGAGGAACAACTTACGATTGCGAACGCACTCATTCGTACATATCCTATCCTGCCCGGAGTCCTTGAGTTCATTACTGAGGCAAAAGCCGCTGGTCGCAAATTGGCCATTGCCTCCAGTTCACCGCGTTCCTGGGTCATTGGTCATCTCTCACGGTTGGAATTAATCCAGTATTTCGATGCTATCCTCACGGCTGAGGATGTCATGCAAGTAAAACCAGCCCCTGACCTTTACCTTCTCGCCCTCTCGAGACTTGAATTATCCCCTGCTGAAGCTGTGGTATTTGAAGATTCTCCCAATGGGATTTTGGCTGCAAACGCAGCCGGGGTCACTTGTATTGCAGTGCCAAATGAAATTACCGCAACAATGGATATTTCTCATGCTGATATTATTGTGAAATCGTTTAAAGAGATATCTTTATCAATATTCGACTACGGTTTCTTCATGGATTAATAATGTTATACTAGTGCGAAATTAGATTGGTCAACCCAAATGATCAGTACTGAAAAGCTTGCCCCACTCCTCGAAAATCTGATTGAAGCGCTGCCGGAATCCTATTCCATGGTTGACCGCGAGTTAATCATCCATGCCTATAAATTTGCCGAAAAAGCCCATGAAGGTCAAAAACGCGTCTCAGGCGAACCATATATAACCCATTGCATCGCTGTTGCTATCATCCTGGCTGAACTTCATGTCCAACCAGTTGTGGTTGTGTCTGGATTGCTGCATGATACCGTCGAAGACACTCCTGTCACTTTGGCAGATATTGCCAGGGAGTTTAGCGAAGAGATCAGGCTGTTGGTGGATGGCGTAACCAAGCTCACCCACCTTCCCCGGGTCTCAAGAGCAGACCAGCACGATTCGCAGATCTTTGAGCAGCTTGGAAACCAGGCGGAGGATGCCGATGATTCTCTCCTGGATTCTCCTTTAGCACGTGATCGACGTAGGGATCTGGCTAACGAAACGCTCCGCAAGACTTTTCTCGCCATGGGAGAAGATATCCGCGTAATCCTGATAAAACTTGCAGACCGCTTGCACAATATGCGCACGCTCGGCTTTATGCCGGAGAAGAAACGCCGCCGCATCGCCCAGGAAACCCTGGATATTTTTGCGCCATTAGCCAATCGCCTGGGTATCTGGCAGCTGAAATGGGAATTGGAAGATCTCGGTTTCCGCCATACCAATCCGGAAAAATATAAAGAGATCGCCCAAAACCTGTCAGAAACGCGTATGGATCGTGAACGGAAGATGGATGAAATTACCACCCGCCTTAAAAAGGTGTTGGCAGAGGTGGGAATCAAGGTGGAAATCACTGGTCGTTCCAAACACATCTTCTCGATCTATCGCAAAATGGTCGAAAAAAACAAACCATTTGAACTTGTTCGCGACCTTCGGGGTGTGCGCCTGATCGTCATTGATATTCCTTCCTGTTACGCCGCGCTGGGTGTCATCCATACCAATTGGCGTCCCATTCCCAATGAATTCGATGATTACATTGCAGCTCCAAAAGACAATTTCTATCAATCACTTCATACCGCCATTCTTTATGATGATGGCAAACCGCTCGAAGTCCAGATACGTACGCCAGAGATGGATGAGAATGCTGAATACGGCATCGCGGCTCACTGGAAGTACAAGGAAAAAGGTCCACGTGATGAACAGTACGAGCAGCGTATTAACTGGCTGAAAAAGTTGATGGAATGGCGCCAGGAAGTTGAAGATGCCACCGAGTTCGTTGACGGAATGAAAACTGATGTCTTCCAGGACCGGGTTTATGTGTTCACTCCCCGTGGTGACATCATTGACCTGTCCGCAGGATCCACCCCCATCGATTTTGCCTATAATGTCCATACGGAAATTGGTCACCGCTGCCGTGGTGCAAAAGTAAACGGTAAACTCGAGAGTCTTGATCATGTATTAAAAACCGGTGACCAGGTGGAGATTCTCGCTGCCAAACAGGGTGGTCCTTCACGCGACTGGTTAAACGCCAACCTCGGGTTGGTTCGCACTCAGCGCGCCCGCTCCAAGATTCGCCAGTGGTTCAAGCACCAAAATCGTGATCAGAACCTGAGTCAGGGTAAAGAGATTCTGGACAAGGAGTTGCGCCGCCTGGGTTTGATGGACTTCAACCTGGAAAAGCTGGCAACGAGCTTTGATTTCCGCACCCTGGATGACCTTTACGTAGCCGTTGGCTGCGGGGATATTTCAATTGGGCACATCATCAACCTGCTTTCAGATGTAGAATCGACTACCCAGGATGAGCTGATCATCAAGCCGGGTCCTCCGGTGCGGGACCTCAACGGCAATGCTGTCTCTGTCCTTGGATTGAAAAACATACTAACCACTTACGGTAAATGCTGTAAACCTGTCCCCGGGGATGATATCATCGGCTACATCACGCGCGGTCGGGGCGCCACCATCCACCGGCAGGATTGCCCCAATATGTTGCGTATCAAGGATCGCGACCGTTTGGTTCGGGTTGCCTGGGGAGAACCTCAGCTTACATTCCCGGTTGAGATTCAGATTAAGGCTTACGACCGTCAGGGACTCATGGGCGATATTTCCAGTTTGTTAACGAACGAAAATATTAATGTGAAAGATATCAAGATCAACATCACTCACAATCTGGCTTACCTTGACCTGGTGGTTGAAATATCAGATATTGCCCAATTAGCCCGAGTATTAACCAAGATTGAAAACTTGCCAAACGTAATGGAAGCTCACCGCTTGAAACCTGGGTAATTCATGTTATACTATTGCCGATTTTCACCTCGGAAGAAATTACTCTGCGGCAATCATCGTAAGAGGGGAAAAAACGAAAAGTTAAACTCAGCATGAAGGATAAACACACCATCATTAATCGTATAAGAACTACCATTTGGATAACAGCTTTGGTTGGGTTGCTTACTTCAGGGTATCTTACATATGTAAAGGTCTTTGATACTCCCATCTACTGCACACCCGGACTTGGGGATTGCTCAACAGTAAATTCAAGCAGTTATTCGGAGTTGTGGGGGATTCCCATCGCAATTTTTGGTATTCTGTCCTTTCTTGCCATCTTTCTTTTCGTCTTTCTTGGCGAACGACTTAAATTGGTCAATCAATACCAGGTTTTAGTTATTTTTGGGATAAGTTTTTTTGGGTTTTTATATTCGCTCTATCTGACCTATCTGGAGATCTTTGTCATTCAAGCCGTCTGTCAATGGTGTGTCCTGTCTGGATTGTGCATGACAATTATTTTTGCAGCTTCAATGATCTGGCTGAAGCAGAAACAAGAATCAAATTTAAACTCTTAGGAGGAGAAAATAAATGGCTCGAATAAAATGTCATTATTTGGATTGTGCTTTTTTGGATGATGGGATTTGCACCGCTGGCATGGTGGAGATCGATCCTGATGCTGGTTGTAAAACCTATTCCGTTAGTGCCGAAACTGCTGCCGAAGAAGACTGGACTGAGGAAGAAGATGAATTGGCAGAATGGGAAGAATTGGACGAAGAAGATGATGAAGAGATCTGGGATGCAGATGAGCCAGATGAATCTTACTAAGTAGAATCCAAAATCAAACCCCGGATTTCTCCGGGGTTTTTTCCTTCAAATCACATGAATAACGAGTCATCAACGTTCGACCGCAGTAACCTCAAACACAATATCATCGCCAATATGGGTGATGGGAGTATTTTTGGTTTCGCTGTAGGCTTTGCCTCATATTCAACGGTAATTCCCCTGTTTGTAGCTACCATGACCAATTCCGCCACATTGATCGGTTTGATCCCGGCAATTCATAACATGGGCTGGCAGCTTCCTCAACTGCTCACTGCCAAACGCATCAACCGCATGGAACATATAAAACCCTACGTGGTTATGATGACCATCCAGGAGCGATTTCCGATCCTGGGGCTTGCGCTTGTCGGTCTCCTGATCCCGGTCATCGGTAAAACCGCTGCCATAATTCTCACATTCACCTTGTTAATTTGGCAGGGCTTGGGTTCCGGGTTAACCGCCAATGCGTGGCAGATCATGATCAGCAAAGTAATCCCCGGTGACATGCGCGCCACTTTTTATGGATTCCAGGCAGCGGGAGCTAATTTATTCGCCAGTATTGGTGCAGTCACAGCGGGAGTCATTCTTTCCAAAATTGGGCCGCCTTTTGATTTTGCCACCTGTTTCTTTATCGCATCCGGGTTGTACGTCATATCCTGGTTTTTCCTCAACGCCACCCGGGAACCGCACCGCCCGCCGCTTGAAGACCAGGTGAACCTCACTCCTTTATGGAGCGATGTCAAGCGGATCCTGCGCATTGATCGTCAATTCCGCAATTTTCTCATCAGCCGTATCATCTCCCAATTCGGAATGATGGCGTTTGCCTTCTACACCGTTTACGCAGTAAAGATTTTAAAGATGGATACCATCACGATAGGAATTATGACCAGTATCCTCATGATCACCCAGGTTGTGGCAAATCCCACGTTAGGTCGGCTGGCAGATAAATGGTCCCGTAAATGGGTGCTTGTCCTGGGTGGAGTAACCGCCGTCGCCAGTGCCATCTTCGCACTGGTGATCAAAGACCTGGCATTGTTTTCTCTGGTATTCATCCTGAACGGCATTGCCAATACCTGTTTTTGGACGATCGGGCTCGCCATTTCCCTTGAATTTGGGCAGGAATCCAACCGCCCTACTTATGTCGGCATGGCAAACTCACTTATCGCGCCGAGTACCATCCTCGCCCCTTTTTTGGGAGGACTACTCGCGGATGGTTTCGGCTATCATATGACTTTTATTGTTTCCGCAGTGCTCGGATTGATCTCGATCATCACTTTAAGTATGTTAGTGAAAGATCCTGCAAAATAAACTCTGCAATCTTCTTTTCCAAAAAGCAAAAAAACTTATTACACCAGGATGGCTTCAACAGGAGATATTTCTTCCACCCTGTTTGTCAGGTCATTGATCCAACGTTTTGAGAAATATCGCCACAATCCCACACTTGCCTTTACGATTTCCTCGGTGAGCGTCAGTGCGTACACCAGGGCTATGGGCAGATGAAACACAAATGCACCTATGGCGGTGGCAGGTACTCCCACCAACCATATGACCATTCCATCAAGAATGAGTGAGAATTTGGTGTCTCCCCCCGCCCGCAAGATTCCAATAATGATGACATGGTTGGACGCCCTGACCCACATGGCAAGTGACATCACCGTCAGGATCGACTTTGCATTGGCTACCACCTCCGGTGAAACTTTGTACAACTGGAAAATATTGCCGGCAAAAAGGAACACGAAGACACCGATCACCATTGCACCTGACGCCTGGAGAAATAGAGACCGCCCGGCATAGGTGAATGCCTTATCCCGCTCACCCTTGCCGATTTGGTTTCCCACCATGATCGAAGTGGCAGTCCCGAGACCCAGGAAAATGACAAATGCGATCTGATCGATTGTTGTGACCATGTTTATGGCTGCAATTGCATCCGTACCAATATGTCCATAAATCGCAAAGTAAGTGGTAATACCAAGTGACCACAAAGTTTCATTGCCAATTACTGGCAGCACCGGTTTGAGGACCGTTTTTATAAACATCCAATCCCAGTCAATGAACTCTTTAAAACCAACACGTACAGGGTTGGTTTTGTCCCTGTAAACAAAGAAGACAATTGCGGAACACTCCAACACCCTGGCGATTAATGCTGCAATGGCAAAGCCATTTATCCCCAATGCTGGCAGACCGATGACTTTTATGCCGAAAATGAGAGGTATTGCCAGCGCCACTTCAATTGCCAATGCAGACGTGCTGACGAATAATGGTAGGCGCACGTTCCCGGTTGAGCGCGACGCCATGCTGAATACTATGGTGACTGAAAACACCGCATAAGTGCCGCTCATCAGGCGCAAAAAACTACTACCCATCGCGATGACTTCAGGATCGGTTGAATAAATTCGCAGGACTGTTTCGGGGATGAGCAGCGCTACAAGCGTGAAGAATAATGCAATGGTCAGCGCTAGTTTCATCGTTAACCCCACCACGCGGCGGATGTTATGCACGTCATGCTTCCCCCATAATTGGGCAATGAAGATCGCGCAACCGCTCACAACGCCGAAAACCATCAGGTTTAGCAGAAAAAAGATCTGGTTTGCCAGGCTGACGGATGCCACCGCGGTTTCTCCCAGTTGCCCAATGAAGAGAACAGCGATCATCGTCAATGAGGATGTGATCAGGCTTTGCAAGGCAATTGGGAATGCCAGGCGGAATAACACCCGGTAATACTCCCGGTCACGAAAGAAATGTGTGATCTTTTGAAAGGCGATTGTCATATTGGTTTTCCCGGCTCAGCGGGTAATTATACCCGAGAGCCCTCAGTAAATCCCCCCTCGTCGGGCAAGTAAAACTAGTACTTAAAATTTGAACCCTCACCAGTTCTATACCCTGTATTGGGCGCCTTGGAGTATACAGGAAATATTTTCGCCACTCTTAACCCCCATCGTGAAGAACCTTATAAATTCCTATCCTATGTTGTTCCTAGTCAAAAGTAAAATCCGGGGTTGTTGTCATTGGTCTTTCCAACTCAATGAATTGTTTTCTCAGTCCTTCAACAAAATTGGAACCACAAATTCTATTTTAGAAGTAGAGATCTTTGGTTTCCGGAATAGTTTGAAGCTTTCGAAAGTTGTTTTGGATCTCTCTCAAGATTTCCTCTTTCCGTAGTTTTACATAGATTTTTAATTTCATATTGGCTTTCCTGTCCGGGAAAATCTGTAAACCTAATCTGACAAGATTATTTGTAATAATCCTTACATTCTTAACTATTCCATTTACCCAACAACGATCAAAATACGGATGGACTTTTATCGGAAGAACGATCTTCTCATGGATCACATAGTCTAATTCATTCTGCCTTGAAACAGCAACAAAAATGCTCATTCCGTTTGGAGCGATCTCATTTAGATTCACCCGATATGAACTCCCTTCCAAAATGATATCAAAGTAATTAGGGGTTTTTGGTTGAACTCTGTCGACAACACGTTTTTTCCAACTCGATTTTAGTTTTCTAAAATCTGTAAGATTGATCTTGTTTTCTCTAGGAAGCAATTGCATCAACCTGCCAACAACAATTCCCGTCACTTGGGGTGTTCTTAGGATCACAGGGATTGATTCATTGCCGGAGCAAAAATGCCCAATATCCGTGACCTTGGCAGTAATTTGATCCCGTTTGGAATCTTCAATAAATATCCTCTCATCTACTTGAAGTCCTTGGATCGGCAATGTAACATCAACATAATTTGAGGCATCTATCATGTTTGATATTTCCGGGATTCTCTTGGTAGAGTCGAAAAGTAGAATTTCATTTATGGGTATCATGTTTTACACTCCTGTGTTTTAATCCGTACAACGAAAATTCAGTTTCCTCCAATTTAGCTCTAAATTAATGGAGTCTTGTGGGCACGCAAAACGCCGAGAGATCCTCGGCGTTTAGGACAATTAGTAGAAACATATTACACGATTAATATCTTCTTTGTCAATATTATTGGGATTTTTTAAGATAGCTAGGAGTAGTGTGCAGCGATAAATTCTTAACTTACCCCAAAAACTTGGCATATTACCATACAAATTTGTCATTGCGAGCTTCGTAAGTAAGCGAAGCAACCCCCAATTACGATGCCGAATTCATATTTTTCCCCCAAACATACCAAATTACCCTGCAATCTTGTCATTGCGAGCCTCGTAAGCAGGCGAAGCAATCCCCGACAACCATGCCGAATTCTTAAATTACATTCAAAAACTTGGCAAATTACCAGACTGACTTGTCATTGCGAGCCTCGTAAGTAGGCGAAGCAATCCCCAATTACGATGCCAACTTGGCTAATTACCAGGCAAACTTGTCATTGCGAGCCTCGTAAGTAAGCGAAGCAATCCCCGATTACGATGCCAACTTGGCAAATTACCAGATTAACTTGTCATTGCGAGCCTCGTAGGCAGGCGAAGCAATCTCCGACAACGATGTCGAATTCTTAATTTTCCCCAAAAACTTGCCAAATTGGCAAGTTTTGGCTTAAAAATTCGCCAAACAGGCAAGTAGTAATTTACCCTATATCGTGAGATGATATTAATATGCACACGCACGTTAATGGTTCAATCCGAGTAGTCCTATGTCCCAATTTCCAACTGAATCCCAGTCCCTCTCCCAACCTGAAAGTCATGTACAAAAACGTAGGCGGGGAGGTCAGCCAGGCAACACCAATGCCCTCAAACACGGTCTCTACCTCGCCGCCGACCGCCTTCGTAATTCCACCCGGGTAGCGCATCACATTCCGGAAATTGATGATTTGATCGATAAACTAAATAGATCCATTCAGGTCACTTATGAGGTCAGCCTGAACGCAGACAACTTGGCGGATTCCACCGAAGCCTTACGATCACTCAGCATGGCCGTCAATGGGCTGATTCGCCTGATCAACCTTTCCTCCAAGTTAGGTAACTCCTCATTCACGCCCGGTCTTGATGAATTCTCAGCAGCAACTTACCAGGCTTTACTCGCCAAATACAAGCAGTTGCGCACTGATGCACACGCCTCCGTAAAGCCACAGGGAACCCGTTGATTCGTTTCCCATTCGCTCCCATTTTTATTTTTTAACGAATCTGGTGAAAACGAATACTTTAACAGGTTTTCTTTTTACATAAGGCTCAGTTCTTTAATAACCGAATCACAAGGGTCACATTGGCTGGAGGCAACAGATATTATCCTAGCGAAGCACCCCGGAGCAAAGCGCAGGGGCTCGATGGGACTCGAACTGCTTTTAAACGAAAACTCGCTAAATCGCGAGTTTAGGCTGGGGGCAACAGATTCGAACTGCTACTAACTGTTCCAGAGACAGTCGTCCT
>CAZSGL010000061.1:0-1351 GCA_964606265.1 uncultured Anaerolinea sp.
AGTTGATCTTCCTGGAAGGTATCCTTTCCATCGATAATGCTGCCATCCTTGGAGCCATGGTCTCAACCCTCCCGGAGCACGAACCAATTCCCTGGCCGAAATCCTTGCACTGGCTGGGAAGGATCATGGATAAATTGCTGGGACACCAGCGGTTGGCAGCGCTGCGCGTCGGACTTCTAGGAGCGTATATCGGACGCGGTGCAATGTTGCTGGCAGCCAGCTATATTATCGCGAATCCATGGCTCAAGTTAATCGGCGCATTCTACCTCATCCGTCTGGCATTGGATGACCTCAGTGCCCATGGGTACAACAGCGAAGAGGAACAGGTCAAGCAATTAAAAGTCCGTGGCTTCTGGATGACAGTTCTTAGTGTTGAGATGATGGACCTGGCGTTCAGCCTGGATAACGTAGTAGCTGCTGTGTCGTTGTCGGATAAATTGTGGATCGTTATTTTGGGTGTGTTTATTGGCATACTTGTGATGCGCTTCGCCGCGGGCATCTTCAGCTATGTAGTTTTACGTGAGCCAATACTTAAAACAGCCGCCTACATACTGGTGTTCAATATTGGTGTGGAGTTATTACTCGAAGACCTGGCGCACATCGAGTTCAGCGACTGGCTGAGGTTTGGGATCTCGATTGCCACAATCGCATTATGCCTGGCATATGCTCATTTCAAATTCTTGCGCTTTTTCCGCCCTGTGCTTGTATGGTTCAGCCAGGGATTAGCGCTCGTTAATGGAATAATCGCCTGGGCATTTGCACCAATTCGCGGCATTATCCACCTGATCATGTTGATCTTCCGAAAGAGACCAAACACTACAAGCGAAAGTGGCGCTTAAACCAACTTTCCTTCAGGAATTCAATTAGAGCGTTTTTTCCATCCATACCACCTGGGTTGTTCCCAGGTAATGAACAGGCAGACCGATCACCTTGTAACCAGCTTTTTCGAAAAAGGCTGTGGTGTTCAACCTTGAGAGGCAGCCAAGGGCTTTAAAACCCCGTTCGCGGGCTTTTTCCTCGACAAGATGAAGCAACTGTACTCCGATCCCTTTTCCTTGTTTGGAGTCTTTAACAGCAAGGTGTGAGAACCAACCCACACCCTGATCCTTTTCGAGAAGCTTAACTACGCCCAAAATCTCGCCGTTAGTTTCATCAACAGCCATATAGTGTTCAGATAATGGTTCAAAATCATCCTTTTCGGTTCCGCGCTGCAAACCCCAGGGTTCGCGCAGCACCTTGTAGCGTAGATCATAGTAAGCTTTGAATTCTTCACGCGTTTTAGGTGAGGTGATTTTGGCCATGTTCTCTCTCCAACGAATATTTGATAGGTGAATTATATCCAATTGTTGGA
>CAZSGL010000061.1:1451-11833 GCA_964606265.1 uncultured Anaerolinea sp.
CGGATTTCCACCATGGGGTCTTTCCAATACCCCGGGACTATCTTATATTCCGTGTCAATCCAGTCGATCATTTTGGATGCCATATCATCCAGGCGGGTATCCAACCTGTCATTTGGCGATTGGATGTTTTTCTTGAGACTCTGCCAGTGAAAACTTAGTTGTTCATTTCGAGCCTGCCATATTTTTCTCAAATGCCAATAATCACTGTGGTTAAGCCAACCATCTTTTGTTTCCACCCATTCTCTGGCAAAGAGTACGGTTCGGTCAATTTCTGCCTCGCAAGGGGAAATAAAATTGCAAATTAATTCCTGCCGCTCGAATTCAGTCAGTCCCCTGACCTCACGCTCCTGAATCCCCCTGAACAACTTGAGGAGAGATTCTTGTATTATCTCTACCTGTTCAGTTAATTTACCCTCAAGGGCCAACCGGGGAAGCGACCGGGCATTCGAGTCACCTTCCTTCATTATGCTTACACTTTCAGTTTTTGTGTGCTTCCCAGATGCGGCTTGCGTGCGGAGATATTCCACCTGTCTTTGGACCAAGGTCAATTTTGCTGGAATATTTGAGGAAAGCACTGCAGGATGACCATTAGCAATTGAGAGCAGGATTTCTTCGGTCCTTACAAGGTCATGCTTTATGTCCGTATGAAATTCAAGATGGTATTTCTGCTCAGAGGTAGGTTTTGTTAAATTGATCAGAGATTCAGCCGCAAGAGTTTTGTTGGGCATGAATATTGTCGCCTGCTCATCCAGAGAAAACAGAGTCGTGGAGCGTAAACCCAATTTTTGCACTTCGCAAATCCGACCATTCGGCAAAAGAATAAGATCGCCACGGCGAAAAGGAGCTTCCATGATCAAGCTCAGGCCGCTGAAGATATTGCCCAGCGTTTCCTGCAGCGCAAGGCCGAGGACCAATCCCAGAATACCAGCTCCAACGAGAACGGAACTCACATCCACACCCCAGAGAGGAAGGATGATCAACGCTGCGATTAATGTGACCAGCACTGGGCCAAACAGGCTGAAAACAGGTACGAGAACATCATCCACCTGGCTTTCTGTGCGGGCTGCCCATTTTCCGCCATAATACACGAGCACATCCATGATCAAATGCCCGATGACGTGAGCGAGAATTATCACCAGAAAAGTAAGACTAATACGCTTGATCCAGAAGGTCACATCATCGACCAGGGGAAGCAGTTGGAGTGATTTGTTCAGCCCATACAGGAGAATTAATAAAAAAACAGGACGGCGCAGGATCCCGAGGATGATATCCTCCAGGTCCCCCGGTAAACGCCTGGTAACAAAAAGCAGGAAACGCATGACCACCAGGTTTACCAATAATGCCACCAGGATCCAGGCAGCAAGGTTTGCCGCGAATGATAAGACAGGTTCCTGCAAGAAAAGGAGAAAATCCGGAAGAGTAATTTCAAAGCCCAATAACGTGAACATTTTCCCGTCCTTATTCGATCAATAAGAATATAATAGCATATTTTATACCTTATTTATCCATTTACTGAATAAGAAACATCCCGTTTTTAGGCGGGATGTTGTGATGTTGATCGGATTACTTTGCTTCTATCTTTGCCCAGGTATCGCGCAGCGGTACGGTGAGGTTGAAAACAGGTTTACCCTGTGTGGAATCCGGGTCAGTGCAGAAGAATCCCTTCCTTTCAAATTGAAACTGCTGCCCAGGAGCTGCATCAGCCAGACTCCTTTCCACCTTGCATGACGCGAGCACAGCAAGCGAAGCGGGATTAAGGTGATCGAGGTAAGTTTTTCCCTCCTCCACCTTATTGGGATTCGGAACCACGAACAAACGGTCATACATACGAATTTCAGCGTCCACGGCATGCCGGGCAGACACCCAATGGATCGTCCCCTGTACCTTACGCCCGTCAGGGGCGTACCCGCCCCGGGTTTCTGGATCATAGGTACAATGAATTTCGGTTACGGCGCCTGTTTGAGCATCCTTAACAAAATCCTCGCATTTGATAATATAGCCATAGCGTAAACGCACCTCTCGACCAGGCGCCAGGCGAAAATACTTAGGCGGAGGCACTTCGCGGAAATCATCCTGTTCGATGTAGATCTCGCGCGAAAAGGGCAACAGGCGGGTGCCAGCAGAGGGATCCTCAGGATTGTTAATGGCTTCCATTTCTTCAACCTGGTCCTGTGGATAATTGGTAATTATTACTTTGACCGGGTTCAGAACAGCCAAGACACGGTTGGCAGACTTATTTAATATATCGCGCACATTGAATTCCAAGAGACCGATATCGATCAGGTTTTCATTTTTAGCCACACCTACCTGGTCAATAAAGTTACGGATGGCACCCGATGGATAACCACGCCGACGCATTCCGCACAATGTGGGCATACGGGGATCATCCCATCCGCGTACATAACCGCCCTCCACTAACTGTTTGAGAAAGCGCTTGCTCAAAATGGTGTAGGTAACGTTTAGGCGGGCAAACTCTATCTGACGGGTCTTGAAGATACTCAATTGATCAATGAACCAATTGTAAAGTGGTCGATGGTCCTCATAAGCCAGATCGCACAAGGAATGGGTAACGCCTTCCATTGAATCCGACTGACCGTGTGCAAAATCGTACATCGGGTAGATCTTCCACGTGCTGCCGGTGCGGTGATGTGAAGCGTGCAGGATGCGATACATGGTTGGATCGCGCATGTTGATATTATTAGATGCCATGTCGATCTTTGCACGCAGCACACAGGTGCCTTCCGGGAATTCTCCGTTTTTCATTTTTTCAAATAAAACCAGGTTCTCTTCGACGCTCCTATTGCGGTGAGGGCTATCCTTGCCAGGTTCAGTGAGAGTACCGCGGTATTCACGGATCTGGTCAGCCGAGAGATCGTCCACATACGCCAACCCCTTTTTGATCAATTCCACGGCGTATTGGTAAAGCATCTCGAAATAATCCGAGGCATACAGTTCTTTTCCCCATTTATATCCAAGCCAAAGAATGTCCTCTTTAATGGCATCGACAAACTCAACATCTTCCTTGACCGGATTTGTGTCATCAAATCTCAGGTTGCATACGCCGGTAAAGGCTTCTGCAATGCCAAAATCAATGCACAGCGCCTTGGCATGCCCGATATGCAGGTAGCCGTTGGGTTCGGGCGGAAAACGCGTTTGCACACGATCAAAACGACCGGTGCGAAGGTCTTCTGCGACTGCTTCTAAGATGAAATTACTGGGGGTGGTTAAAGTTTCGTTTGTCATTTTTACTCCGGGGTTTCTTCAGGGGAAACCTTCCCTTTTGAGTGAGACATAATTAATGGGGGATCTCCCATCAATCGATTGGAGAGATTCTATCATCGTGATTGAAGCGTGTCTAGGCACGAATGTAAAAAACTGAAGCAAGGGTAGTAATTTTCAAGTGAAATCAAGTAGAATAGGATCAAAGGTAGAGGTGATTATGAGTAGTAATGAAGATTCTTCGAAGCACTTTCGGGACATCAAGGTAACCGCCGAAGCCAGCTCCATCGAGAAATTACGCAAACAGGTCATCGCCGGTCAACCGGAGACTGGATCTGCATTTGCGCTGATCAGTGATGAAGGAAATTATATGCCGGGAGGAGAAGGTACTGCGCCGACACCGCTGACCTACTTCGTTTCCGGCATGGCGCTTTGACTGCTCTCCCATATGTCGCAGGTTGCGACCAAAAAAAGAATGACCATTACAAATGAACGCGTACAGGTTACGGCGCATTTCCACGAACAAGGATCGGTGCTGCGAGGGGACGCAGAAGGGTTCTGTGATTCATTTGAAATCCACATCTCAATGGATTCCAAGGAAGATCAGGGGAAAATCGTTGAGTTGATACGCCTGGCACGCAGGATGTGTTTTACCGAAAAAGCGCTCACGGGGTCAGTTCCAGTTAGCGTTACCCAATCCCTGAATCAAGAAGAGTTGGAAATTTAAACAATTAAGAACGAGAATTCCGCCTGACGATGTCTGCAATACTTAATCCGTGGCGAGAACCCAATTGACCGTTCATCATCTGGATCTGCTTGCGGGGGGAATAGAACACTTCACTCCATCCATAACCCGCGCAGGCAGTCTCCGCAATTTCGATGCCATCCTTATCCACGCCCCACCATTCACGGTAGGCTTTTTCAAGATCAGGCCTGATGTGAAAACCGGGATTCTTATAATGCGCTGAATAATAGAAATCCGGCGGCAGTGCATTAAGGATGGTCTCAAAGATATGGACGCGCAAATGCACCCTGCGTGCGATCTCAGCTTGCGCAAGGCGGCATAATCCGCGTATGGTGGCAAGAGGTGAAACCACTTCGATACGCTCCAGGTTCTCAAAGCGTTCACTCACCCGCGCAATGACTTCTTTCATCACAAGTCCGCTGGCGATGCTGTCTGCCAGGAATGCCACCGTGATATTCTCCTTCTGGTGCTGATCGAGATCTTTATCCTTAAACAATGTCAATTCAACGGTTCGGTTGTAAACAGGCACTGAGCTGTCAAAAACATGGTGAGCATCCAGTACTACTTCATCGCAATAATATCCAAAGTTAGTAAACAAAGCATCAGCCACCTGGTATTTTAATCCTTCACGGGCAATTGGAAAAACAGCCAGATTGTGCTGATCATATTTTCGTACGGTTTCACTCAGGAGGGGGGAGCTAAAAATATGCGCCATTGCCTCGCCGATCAGGCTAGAACGGTCAGGACCGAGGCAAAGTTGCCCAGGCAAAACCTGTCTTTTCTTTTGAATTGAACTTCCGTCATCTACCCCTATTAGTTCAAAAAAATTCTCATCCACCCTGCCTTCACGCAAGTAAATAAATTTTTCTGCAGCCCTGTTGTCATAAAAAATCATATCCAGGTTTTGAGCCCCATTTACCAGTAAATTTCCCTGTCGAAAATAACCTCTTTCACCTTTCTTGTCCTCGTATGCAGCCGGTTCGTCAAATGTCAGTTCGCCATGGATAGGATTATCGGGGTCTTCAAGGAAGTCGAATTTGTATTTGAATTGGCTCATAACCCATCCCTTGTTGAAGATATTTTCTACAAGACTATATTGTATACCAAAGACAGAATTCATAGTTCCCGGGTCTAATACAACTTTGCCAGTCGTAGATTAAAAAGTGCACTACAATTTAAATCATGAATTTACTGGGCGAAAAGGCGGTCAGGAATAATGGAAATACAAATCTCCAAGGCTGATCATCAGGACATCTTGTTCGATACTGTTATTGATGAAATCGCTTATGCGTTAGGGGCAAAAAAGGACGGCATCATCCGGAATGTGTTAGCCCCGCTCCTCCGTAATCCGGCGACTAAACTGGCAAAAATCCTTGCCGATTTTTATGATGGAGTTGTGAATAAGAGTCCGAACCAGGGAGCAATTGATACTCTCCCGAAATTCAATATTGAGGTCCAGCGTTCCGGTCATCCGAATATGCCGATGAGCGGATCCCATCTGCTTATCTCCAATCACCCGGGAGGATTGGACTCTGTGGCAATTCTCTCCTGTATTCCCAGGGCAGACATCAAGGTGTTGGTTTCTGATGTTTTACTCATGAGAAAACTTGATTATCTCAATCGTTTTGCAATTTTCGTGGACTTTAAGACTGTTGGGGGTATGAGCGCATTGAGAGATGCCATAAGCCACTTAAACCAGGGCGGCATCCTGCTCTTATTTGCCAGAGGTGAGGTTGAACCTGACCCGGCATGCTTTGCTGGCGCGGTGGAATCCATTGAAAAATGGTCTCCGAGCATTGAGATCATGCTGAGGAAATCTCCTTTAACCTCTGTTCAAATTCTCAGTGTCAGCGGTGCCATCCTGCCGAGGTTCGCTTTTCATCCATTAACCAGGTTACGAAGGCGACCTGAAACGCGCCAAAAGTTGGCGGAATTCTTGCAAGCAATCACTTCCCTCTACAAACCGGAAAAAACGAAAACCATCCTTAATATTCGTTTCAGTGAAATCATGCGTTCGGAGAGTATTCCCCGCGAATCCATACTACCTTACATCATCAATATGGCACAAGCTGAAATGAACACTCATATCAGGGCAATTGGAAAAACGGCAAGTAACTGACGGGGGTGCCGTTTTATTATGATTAATTGGAATCCAGGATCTTTTGAACTTCACTGGGAGAACCCCGCCAGGGTCCGGGTTTTTCCTGTTTCAGTGAAGTAACAACTCCAGCCCAATGACATGCCGTTTGAATGTCGTTCGTTATTCGCTTGGCGATGTAGGTGCAGAAACAGGTATCTCCCCGCCCGGTACGCCCAACCAGTGACCTGGGAGTAAATGGCGCCTCGTGGAATTCTCCATCTGCAAAAACGGTAACACCCGTAGATTGAGTGAGAACGATCTCCTTAGGCCCCATCGCGCGCAGTTCCCTGGCAGCTTTGCGTAGATCTGATATACCAGTCAGGAATTCAGCCTCGCTGCGGTCAACCTTTAAATAGGTGATGAGTTTTAACCCCTCTACCATATCCGACCAGGGACGGAAATCCAGTCCGTCAGCGACCGGAACACGCACAAATCCCTGGATATCCAGCGATACTGGAGCGCGTTTTGCCAATCGTTTCAGCAGTTCAAGGTCAACCTCACCGGCGAAAAGAGGAGAGAGCATGATCACTTTAGCCTCGACCCCAGGTATCTCAGTGATGGAGTACCTGCCGCCAAAGCCAATCGGCTTACAGATGCGCGTTTCCATATTGGAAGACTGGTAATAATTGGCGATCCCGGAAGTACCTTCAGCCGGGGTGGGAAAAACCACCACTCCTTCATTCCGCATATCCTCGAGGCGCCAGAATTCATCAGGGTGCAAGCGTGTGGTGACTGCCACAACCGCCCCCAGTCTCCTGGCTGCGATACTACCGTAATACACTCCACCGCCGGAGGCAACTTCTTCAACTCCGTCGACGATCAACTTATCGACGGCAAAATTACCGACCATCATGATGTCAAATTGCTGCATTTTAACTATTAGCCGGAAGTATTTGAACGCAGTTCTCAGCTATTCCGATGGTCACTTTCTCACCTTCGGGGAACATCTCCAGCACGTTCGGATCGTTCTCTATGCCAGTCAGGAGGTTGCCGGAGACATCAATATCATATTCGATGCAATCACCCAGGTATACTGATCTCTTTACCACACCGTTGAAGGACTCGCCTGATTTTTTTACACTGATCATTTCGGGTCGAGCAATCAGGATGATTTCATCACCAGCAGCAAATTTTTGTTTACTACTGGCGAGGTGGATCGTCTTGCCCAGTACTTCAGCTACCAGTTCTGTTTCTTTTTGAGAGATCACTTTTCCATTAATAAAGTTTGCCCGCCCAATAAAATTGGCGACAAATTTCGAATTGGGGAAGCGGTATATTTCGAGCGGTGTGCCGATCTGTTCGATCAATCCCTGGTTCATCACTACTATCTTATCGGAAAGGGTCATGGCTTCGATTTGATCATGCGTAACATACACACTGGTGATGTTCAATTCTTTCTGAATACGTCGTATTTCAGTACGCATTTCTTCGCGCAATTTCGCATCCAGGTTGGAAAGCGGTTCATCCATTAATAATACTTTTGGCTCCATTACCAGGGCACGGGCGAGTGCCACGCGCTGCTGCTGCCCACCCGATAGCTGACCGGGAGAACGGCTGCCAAAACCCTCAAGATGCACCAAACCTAAAACCCAATCCACCTTTTTTTGAATCTCTTTCTTGTTCATTTTTTTTACGTTCAACCCATAAGCAATATTCTCAAAGACGTTCAGGTGAGGGAAAATGGCATAAGACTGGAAGACCATCGACATATCGCGTTTGTGAGGGGGAAGTGAATTGATTTTCTCGCCATCCAGGATGATCTCCCCGGTGGTCGGGAATTCAAATCCGGCGATCATACGCAGCGTTGTGGTCTTGCCGCAACCAGAAGGACCAAGCAATGTAACCAGTTCACCCTTTTTTATCTCGAGATTAACCTCGTTAACGGCAGTGACTTCAGCAACGTTACCGCGGGGTGGAAATTTCTTGGTGATGTCTTTTAATGATAAGTACATGTGCATACCTCGCTTTGAATTGAATATTACATCTGACTGAGATCAACGCCTTCGCGGCCGCGTAAGAGCCGCTTGGTGACTATATTTAGGATCGCGATCGCGATCATGACAAACACGATAATAACTGTCGAATAGGCTGCCGCAATACTCACGCCTCCCTGCTCCCACTCGCTCATGATTGACGCTGTAACAATCCTCCACTTGGCGCTGATCAGGAAGATAATGGCAGAAAGGCTGGTCATGCTGCGTGTAAAACTGAAGATCAATCCGGCAAGCAATGCCGGTAGAATTAAGGGTAATGTGACCTTGCGGAAGGTATAGGCGGCATCGGCTCCGAGGATATTGGATGCTTCTTCGATGGACGGGTCTATCTGCTGTAGAGAAGCCACCCCCGCGCGGACAGATGCTGGCAGGCTGCGCACTACAAATGCTGCCATGATGATATACGCGCCGCCTGTGAGGGCAAACGGTATCCCAATGAACGAAAGCGCGCACGGGATGGAGAGGGCGATAATCCCCAATATCACCCTACCTACCCGATTTCGAAGAGATTGCAACAAGAGGATAGCTACAAAAATCAGCAAGACAGCCAGGAGTGCTGGAGGTGGTTGGATAACTACCTTGACGTGGTCCGCGAATTGGAAAGTGGCGTTGCTCCAGAAACCGCGTTCCAGGCTGCGGCTGTAATTGGATATGGGTAGAGCAATTATGGCCGCCCAATTTGTGGCCATTACGTAAACCCCTATGAGTATTGGGGCGACTGCAGGGAGTATTTTCTTGCGCAGCACTAGCAACGCAAATCCGATCAATATGTACAAACTACCCAAAACAAAATAAGTGATCCGGTAATCGATCTTATTCGCAGCAATCTCAACGGCTTTGCCGGTCAAACCTGGAAGGATGGTCGCGTCCAGTTTTGAGATCAAAATGCCTACCGCCGTCCCGACCAACAGGATCACCAGGCGTTCTCGCGCGTTTTTGCCCACCACCAGGCAGAAGAAAATCGCCAATACTGCATAGACACAAATCGCCAGGGCAATCGAGGGTTTATTGAACGCCATAATAAAGCCAATTCCGAGGATCGTCCCCGGTACAGCGCCGCCCAGGTTTGAGCTGAAATCCAGGACTTCCTTTCCGCTGAAATTTTTACGCACAACCAACCAGGCAATGATCATACCGGTGATCGCAGCAAAGGGAGTCGCCAGGGTACTTAGGAAGGTCGTGTCTAAAATCGCCTCGACTCCGCGGGTTATTGTCATCTCCCAGTGACGCAAGGTGGGGGTGAAATCCACTCCCCATGAAAAACTAAAGGATCCATAAACGATTGTTGCGTACAGTAAAACTATAAACGCGCACATCAAGTAAGTGAGGATATTAATAATCCAGCGAATAACCGGATCTTTTTCCGTTATTTGCGCACCGGAGGGTTTTCCTGTAACCGAAATGTATGAACGTCTGTTCACGTAATAACGCTGCAAAATAAACAACACAAGTGTTGGAATGATCAAAACAAGCGAAAGCGCTGAGGCTTTCTGCATATCATATTCACCAATAACCGCCATGTAGATCTGAGCGGATAATACCGTCTTGTTCCCCGCGATAAATAGAGGATTACCAAGGTCTGCCAGCGATTCAACAAACAGAAGCAGGAATGAGCCGGCGATACCGGGGATGAGTAAAGGTAGTGTAACGGACCTGAAGATGTGGAAACGTGAAGCCCCCAGGCTGGCAGCAGCTTCTTCCATGGAAGGATTAAGCCTTTCCAGCATCGCCCTCAAAATCAAGTAAGCGACTGAAAAGAAAGTTATTGTCTGGACAATCACTAGACCATCCAACCCATAAATATCATTCATTCCTAATTCAAAGTTAATCCCTAACAGTTTCTTAGTAACCAACCCGCTGCGGCCGAATAGCAGGATCATAGCAAGGGCAAGCGCAAAAGGAGGCGAGACTGTTGGTAAAAGTGCCATCCAATGAATAATCTTCTTGCCAGGAATGTTACACCTGACTGTTGCATATGCAAAAATAAAACCCACTAATGTGCCGAAAATAGCTGTCAACAAGCCCATGGTCATGGTGTCCGTAAAAGACCTGCGCATGGCCGGACCAAAGTAGTCGTCAAAATACCTGGCAAAATAGGTGAGATCCCACATGTCCTCTTTATTGACAAATCCGCCAGAAATGGTTTTGATTATCGGCAATAATACAAAAAGAATGATAAAGAAAGCGGAAAACAACAGGCTCATGAAAAGCACAGGGTCTCTAAAGATAAGAGCGTATTCACGAAACCTGCGAAGGAGACCAGAAGGATTGCGGACGGGAGATC
>CAZSGL010000062.1:0-11721 GCA_964606265.1 uncultured Anaerolinea sp.
CATTTCGTTAATCCTAAACCTGTGTTTTGTCTATTAGAAGATTGTTAGAGATTAATAAAATCGAAGAGATCTCCTCTTGACTCTAAATCCTTCATATGCAAGTTTATAGCCAAAAAGAGAATTGTTTTAGGAATTCAATCTCTGTCTGCAGTTGGTTTACTGACTTTCATAAAATAAGGATGTTTGCAAAGGTGTAAAATAGACAAATGCCAGATACATTCCCGCAAGATCCTCATATTCGTCCTGTACAACTACGTTATGACCTCAATCAAATCGCGGACCTAATTGAGATTTGCTTTGGACCATATCTGGATGTAGAGGGGAAAGATTATGTTCGCCACATCCGGCGGGCACCTCGCGATTATGACAGATTCATCCTGGATAATTCCACCCCCGAATCCTCTTTTCTGCCCTTCCATGGATATGTTTGGGTAGAGGGCAAAAGGATCATCGGCAACCTTACCCTGATACTAATCCGTCGAAAAATGAAACATGCTTATTTCATTGCCAACGTAGCAGTCCACCCGGACTTCAGAGGACAAGGGATTTCCAGAAAATTGACCGATCACGCTATTTCTCACGTACGTCAACATGGTGGTAGAACCATCTATTTACAGGTTCGTTCAGAGAATGAGATAGCGCAAAAACTCTACCTGACACATGGATTTACTGAGATAACACGCCGGACACAGTGGATATTCCGACCAGGGCTAGACCAAATCTTTCTGCCTCTACCCGAAATTAAGATTAGGAAGCGAAAACCTGCAGATTGGAACCAACAACTTGATTGGCTTATGGATGTTTATCCATCGGAGATTTCCTGGAATTTACCCACAAATCTTACCAAGTTAGAACCTGGTTTTCTGAATTGGATGGACCAATTATTAAACGGTTCAATTAATCGGACATGGGTTGCCATTCAAGATGAAAAAATGTTAGGAACTGCCACATTGGTACAGCGTGGTGAACCAACGGATTATGTATGGTTGGGCACGAGTCCTGTTTGGGATGACCTGTCTATTCTATCGTTACTGCCCGTCATTCAACAACATGTGTTGACCCCTCATAAATTAACTGTGAATTTTCCTACCGGCAGGGGACAAGCTGCTTTTAGAAAAGTGGGAATGGTAGAATTAAATACCTTGATCTGGATGAAAAGACCGGTTGAATCCATTAACCTTTGAGGATCGAAAAATACCAACTTTTTTAGCTATTCTGCGTAAATAATTGTGAAAGGATAACCTGATGATGAAATTTCTTACTCGATTAATCGTAAATGCTGGAGCCTTATACCTGGCAGTTTTGATACTCTCTCCCCATATTGTGATGCAAAATGACAAATGGTGGGCTTTTGTGGTTCTAGCTTTGATCTTCGGATTGGTGAACGCGTTGATCAGACCAATTTTGATGTTTGTCAGTTGCCCTTTGATCGTGCTAACGCTAGGGCTTGGGACACTGCTTATCAACACCGTGTTGTTTCTAATTGTTGGCTGGCTTGGCCGGCAATTTCAGGTGGGATTCCTCATCCCTGAAAATACCTTTTGGTATGCCTTCCTGGGAGCGCTCATCGTGAGCGTGATCAGTTTTGTGTTGAGCCGATTCCTGGGGTTGGGTAAGAAATCCAGTAGCTAGCACGTGTTTATTATTATAAAAAGAAGCGGTACTCATTGAGTACCGCTTCTTCTATGCTGGTTAATTTGTAGGTGTTGGTTGTATCTCACTTGTCGAAATCCACAATAAGACATCAGGTTCCCACCTGAAGCTCAAATTTCCGGTAGGTTCGGTAATTACCCAGATTCCATTTTCCAAAACCGGGGTTGTCCCCAGGGGCAGCAGAGACAAAATACCCTCGGGAATGATGGGAATCCAACTCTCGCCATCTTCGCTAATGCGGTAAACTGGCTGCGCGAGCGGGTTTTCCACGAGCCCGGTGGAGAAGTTATAGGTTAGCTCAATTGAGGATTCCGGTAGAGCGGGCATTCCCTGGGGGAGAAGTGGTCCAGAGCTGGCTGGTAATGTAAATTTTAGGATGTAATTATTCTCTGAATCACTTACCCAAACCACGCCACTGGATGCTGCTGCGATTCCTACAGGTTTACCGAATCCGTCAATCCCACTGCTGTAATCACCCCAACCTCTTAAGAATGTGCCATTTTGGTCAAACACTAGAACACGAAAGTTGTCTGGATCGGTTACGAAGATCTTGCCGTCAGGATCAACTGCAATAAATGGTTTATTCTCAGTGGATTGTCCATCCCAACCAGCCACTTCCCACTGATTAACGAACTGGTACTGGGTTCCGGTATTATCCGGTGCAAAAACCTGTATACGCTGATTCCATGTGTCCACCACGTACAGCCAGTCAGAATTATCCACAGCCAGGCCAACGGGTTCGTAAAATTGTCCAAATTCGATACCTTTCAGACCGAATTGGCTGATGTATTCACCGTTTGAATTAAAGACAACCACGCGGTTATTGCCGGTGTCAGTGATGAGAACACGACCCTTGCTGTCAACCACAATTCCACGAGGACCCCAGAAACTGAAATTAGTTTCCGCTGTGCCGGAAGTTCCCCACATGGTGACGAATTTTCCATCTCCGGTAAATTTTTGTATGCGGTAATTCCAGGTGTCAGCAACATAGACAAATCCATTTGAGTCAACAGCAATACCCCAAGGCTCATTGAATGTCCCACCGGGAGCTGAACCGGAATCCACACTGGCATATGTTCCCCATGATGAAATCCATGTTCCTTCAGCGGAATATTTTTGGATGCGATGATTGCGTGAATCAGCCACATATATCGAGCCATCAGGAGCAATGGCGACTCCGCGAGGCGCATTAAATTGTCCATCTCCAGCACCTGCTTCCCCGAAAAAGACGTCCGGGACAATTGAAATCATTTTTTCTTCATAGGGATCAACCTGGACTGAACTATCTACAGAAGGCAAAACTCCGTATGGCCAAATACTGGCGACAATGTCCTGCCTGAGAAAAAGATGGATGTTTTGAGAAGGCTGCCAATTTTCCACTGTAAGATCATTCCTGCCTTTTAATTGGCTGTAAATGGTGTAATCTTTGTCTTTCCAGATAGCAGTCAGAGCTTGACGGTAAAGAGGATCCTTTAAATTGGTAAAAACCTCTTTAAATTTTAAATTGAAATAATCCTGCATTGGCCACACCAGGCGTTTGTATTGAAAAACTACATAGTCATTTTTTAATATTGCCTGGGTTTTGGTTAATTGAACGTCGTCCGAGATTACAACCGGATAATCCAACAGATCACGCGTGAGTTCCTTATCCAGCCAAAGTTTATTCGGATAATCGCGGAAATACCACCAATAAGGATAAAGAGCATCGCCGATATAGGCGACCTTGATATTCTTCCCCTCTGTTGTCCGTAACGCGATATCCTCCACTTGCTCCAGCACATCCTTGGGACCACGGGCGGAGTGGGCGTAAACCAGGAATTCCTTGCCTGTGTCGTAGTTGATGTAGTTAGCTTGATAAGCTGAACGCGCTGTGGTTACCGAGAGAATGCCAAAAAAAGCAACTACCAGCAATTCGAGAAGGTGCCCGGGTTTCCATTTTTCAAGCAATCTCAATACTCCCCATCCACTGGCAAAAACCGCAATGATCGAGAATAAAAATGTGCTCGTAGCCTGCAATTGGTGGAGTTCACGACCTGCGAATGGTTTGTTGGTACCAGTGATCATGCTGATGGTTTTACCGAGGCTGACAAGGAGAATAGGTACCAGGATGAAAGCAAGGATCGTTCGGTAATTGATATCCTTAATTTTCAACCTGTCCACCAGGAATCCAAGAGAAAAACCGGAAACCAGCAGCATCGGCAGGGTAATATGCACAGTTAACCATGGCATTTTCTCACCAGCCACGGAGTACGCCAACAGGCTGATGATTGACCAGTACACCAGGAAAATTAGAACCGGCAACCGACGGTTTGATATTTCCTGTACTGGTTCATCCTCAACAGCTATCGGTAGGTCAAGTTGAGTTGCTTGCTGGATTTCTTCAGGTTGCGCAGCGGGGGCAAAACCCGGAATCGTGCTGAAAAGCTTGTGGCGGAAGCCAATGAAAACTCCAAGGAAGGTTCCTAATGCCGCCAGGTATTCATACATCGGTATTTGGATGAAGGCATAGAAATACCATGGCTGAGTTCCCCGGTTTACTCCCTGTTGAGAAAGCCAGTATCCGAGTGAGCCAACCATTCCAGTGAAGAATCCCTGCCCATTGGTAAACACTGAGGTAAAAAGGACTGTAAAAAGACTGTAGAACAAGACTGCGTTGATTACCCATAATTTCGGTTTCCACAAGATACCGATCGCAGCCGCCAGTAACGTGGTCACGACAAGAACTATTGAAGTGCGGATCAACCCCGGTTGAGAATAATCCAACGGATTCCATCCGGCAAGGTTGATCGGGAACGCGATCAATTGCGGCATGACAAGTGAGAAGGTCAGGATGAGCAAATCAAAGGAACGAATTCTTCGGAGAGCTTTAATTCCAAGATCAGTAAAGAGAATTACAAGGGCAATCACCAAAGCGATCACCGCGAGCCCAAGGCTCACATAAAGTCCAATCTTAAGCGGATCAGACAATAAACCGGCAGTTACCTCCCCAATGCCAACCTGGGTTTCGGTTGTTGTTGCACCACCGTCCTTTGCAGAGATCACCCCAATTCCAAGAGCAATACCGATAAAGAGGAGCATGATCAACATTGTCACGATGAAGGCAGTACGGTTGGCGCTTTTCCTCCAGATTTTTTGAGTGACATCCTTTAAGAAGATCAAAGCCAGGAAAATGAGGATCTCTGCAGTGTATATGAAGGAAGTCTCTTTCGTGCAGAAATGCAGTGCCAGTACAGTTGTGTAAAGGTACAGGGTGGTATTCTTTCCTTTTTCAAGGTAATGTAAAACAGCATACAACATGATGACGCCAAAAAGACCGATGAACGACTCATTACGTGTATACCTTCCATAAAAGAGGAGGTAAGGAGAAATCATAAAGAAGAAACCTGCTAAAAGCGCACCGGTTTTCCCGAGGTAACGACGCCAACCGATCAATACGAAGGCGACTGTAGCTATGCTGAACAAAGCGGATGGAATGCGAGAAGTAAAGTCTGTATCACCAAAGAGGTAGTAAGATGCTGCCACCAGGTGAAACTGCATTGGACCATGAGTGACAGGATCGTGACTGTAACCATTTCCCTGGTAAAAAGAATAGGAAGGAACCACGTGATTGACTTCATCGTGACTCATCACGCGCAATCCCAGACCATAGAAACGACTGATGATGGTTACTCCCAGGATCAGGATTATCAGCAAGAGTTCAACGGTTACCTTCGGCAGGAGTTGATTGAGCGGCCGGTCAAGCCAGGTGGAAATTGAGTTTTGGGATTGTGAAGATTCCATAGATGTCTTTCGATAGATTGAAATGTTTATTTCTGACTATACAATATTCAAAGATAACTGACAAGAAAGTATAGAGAAGTTTAGACTCCATGTAGAACAATTATTTGGTCCAACAAAACCTTAATTACCAATGTTGAAATAGTTATACACAGCAGATGAGAGGTCAGCAAAAAGACGATTGGCATTATCCCAAACGATTTGGGCATCATTATGAATGAAGATAGTCAGGATGTAATTACCGCCAGGCGTATACACCAATGCCGCATCGGCAACTGTGTGCATTAAACCATCAACAGGGTCTACTGCCCATCCGTGTTTATGCGCCACTTTTGTACCTTCAGGTACACCAGCTTCAATGAGGACGCCAATGTGGTTTTGAGTGAGCAGGGTAATCATCGTCTTACATTCATTCTGGCTGATCTCCCCTGGAAAAGCCGCTGCAAAGCTTCCGCCGCCATTTTGAGCGCATTCGTAAATGTCGTTCAAGAGCAATCCAATTTCCACCGGTGTTGTCTGGTTGTAGGGATCAGGGTCTGTGAAAATATCAGTTCTGGAATTTGCTGTTGTGGAAAAGTTTTGCAGTAAAGGTGCCCCGTTATAAAACATACCCGCCAGGAATGTATTTTTAAGCCCAAGGGTTTTCATGGTCTTAGTGACTTCAAGCGGTCCCAGTGTAGGCGACATCAGGGTTGACATTAGATTATCCGGGGCAGAATTGTCTGAAAGAATTATCATTTCCTCGATCAATGCCGCGATGCTTGAGGCAGCAGGTTCATCTACCCTCCGAAAGGTCTCGACCATGATCGGAATTTTGATCGTGCTATCCGCGGAGAAGGCGATATCGGGTACCAGTTGTTCTCCAGCCCGGTAAGCGACCTGCATTTCATTACCCGTTTGCAAATCAATCATAAAAATTTCCACTTCACCGGTAAACTCACGTGAATCAACAATTTGCTGTAGCAATAGTTTCAGCGTTGTCAAGGAAGGTCGCGAAGAACCAGTTTGAGTGGTGCTAAGATTAACGATTCGTGGAGCTGGGGATTTCAAGGCATCAGAGATCAATTCAATGGAACGGTCGATATCCAATTGTCTTCCTGGATTGCCTGTTTGAAAAGTAACCGAGCCTGGAACCGGGATGAATGCTTCTGCATCCCTGTCATACCTCGATGCAATCTCGGTTTGAAGAAATGAGCGCAAGACATTCACATCAATTTTTGATCTTAAGGGGATTTTCTGGGCTTGTGGAAGACGGCTGAATAAATAATCAAAAAAGGCTGGCCAGAATGGAGTGGAAACACGTGCCTGATCCGCTGCAGCCATCATGGATGCCAGATCAAGGGAGAACCCGAGGGCTGCGGGTTTAATCTGGATGACATCTTCTCCGTAGCGCATTTCAATGGGAACTGAGTATGCACGAGTAAGGCGATCCGCGGCTTCGTCCTGGGTCAAACCGGTAACGTCCACTCCGCCAATCTGAGTACCTGTAGCAAAAGTGGAGCGTAAGCGGCTAAAGACGATCAACTGGAAAATGACCAATAACACAGCAGCAACAATTAGCGCCAATGAAATCCAACGAATAAGGGTGAAATTCTTCAATCTCATTTTTATTTCTCCTACACTTTCATTGCAGTCCTCATTTTACCAGAGGGGAGTGGTTTTTTGATGGTGAAGCCAGCAGGTGGTGTAATCACTCAAGGTTGGATATACTATTAGTATGATAGGAAACTCGGGCATGTTCCTGGATCAGGTCAAGAGCGTATTTCCATTTCACTTGATTTCTGACGAAGTCCTTTCGAAATACATAAGTGAATTTGACCTGCTTGAATTTATAGATGGTACCACCATCTTTTCGGTTGGAGAGATGGCGGATGCACTATTTTTCATACTCACAGGGAGTATGAAACTGCAACTAAAGTCACCTGGAACCGCACTGACCAACGCCCCATTTGTTAAGGGAGACCATTTTGGCGAAGAGACGATACGCGGTCCCTTGATCAGGACTTCGAGCGCGAGTTGTGTTGGACAAACCCGCCTGTTAAGAATCAACCATGATCTGGTCCAACGCATGATCAAAGAAGTCCCTGAATTACGAGCCGCCTTCCTTTTGTTTTACCAATCGTGGCGGGCAGCACAAAAACTTCATTTACCCTGGCTAACTAAAACGGAGTCAGTGCAATTAATTTGCAGGAGACACAAGATCGTCATGGTATTCCGGCTGGTCACGTTCAGCCTTTTGGGATTAATCGCTTTTTCCCTAATCCTGTTTGCGGCATTTTCTTCAGAAAACCTCACGGGTCTGCTATTAGTGTTGGCAGTATCAGCATTGGTGGGAGGTATCCTGAGTGGTATTTGGGCGGCAGTCGAATGGGCCAATGATTACTTTATTCTCACGGATGATCGTGTTTTGACCCAAAGGCAATTGTATGGTTTCTTTGACAGCCGCCAGGAATCCCCACTCAGTGCCATCCTCTCGACCGGTTTTGATACGACATTGATCGGTCGACTCGTGGGATTCGGGAAGGTTCATTTACGGTCCTACACCGGTGAGATCAGTTTTAAATTATTGCCATTTCCACATACCATATTTGATCTCCTCGAATTCCAGCGTGAGAGGGTGAGCTCAGATAAGCAGCAAACTGAGAAACGCGTGATAAAAGAAACACTGACACAGCGATTAAATGGAATTGTCGAGAACGAAGACACGATTCAAATGAACAGAAAAGTTAACTCAAGTCCATCGATGATTTATCAAAGCAGTTCATTCATGGATTTTCTCGCGAGGTTTTTCCAATTACGGCAGGTAAAAGAAGGCTCAATCATCTACCGCACCCATTGGTGGATCCTATTGCGAAAAACGATAATTCCATTTATTGTTTTAATGTTCCTCCTTATGGTGATAATTTTCCGGATGCTGGGGTTATTCACAAGTATTCCTGAAACCACCTTTTATGCTGCAGGGCTGGGATTGACCCTGTTTTCTGCATTGTGGTGGTTCTATCAATACTTCGACTGGAATTTTGACCAATACATTATTACTCACGATCAGTTGATCGATGTTTCTCGTAAACCCCTTGGCTACGAGGACCGCCGATCCGCACCTGTTAAGAACATCCAAACCGTTGAATTTAAACGTAAAGGATTGATCGGTTTGATCCTGAATTTTGGAACCGTCAAAATTCAAATTGGAAATGAAGAATTGACCTTTGATAATGTTTACGCTCCTTCGCAAATTCAAAGTGAAATTTATCATCATCTGAAAAGATACCAGGAAGATCAACAGCGACAGGAACAGGTGCGCCTGGCTGATTGGATCAAAACGTATGATGACCTTAAAAAACCGGTAAAAGAGGACTGGCCTGGTGAAGAATAAGGGTAAAATAAGGCTGAAAAAAATCTATTAGAAGGATATCAATGGCACTTCTAGAAATCATTACATTACCCAATCCGATACTTAGACGAAAAGCGCATAAGGTTACCGATTTCGGCAAGGAATTCAAAACTCTTGTTGAGAATATGATCGAAACCATGCACGATGCTCCCGGGGTCGGATTAGCTGCACCGCAAGTAGCTGTTCCATTAAGGTTGATTGTTATAGAGTATGGCGAAGATGAGGATGATGAAGCTCCCAAGAAGCTATACGTAGTGGCGAACCCTGAGATTGTTGATAGATCCGACGAGAAAATTATAGGGATCGAAGGCTGCCTGTCTGTGCCGGATTTGATTGGCGAAGTTGAACGTTACGAAAGCATCACTGTTAAAGGATTGAACCGGTACGGTTTGCCTTTCAAGATCAAGGCGTCTGGATGGCTGGCAAGGATCTTTCAACATGAGATCGACCATGTAGAGGGCATTGTTTATACCGACCTGACAGATAAGATTTGGAAACCCACCGCGGAGGACGAGACCCCCCTCGATTAGGGCATGTTCCTCACACACCTCGCGCTGACCAATTTTCGGCTTTTTTCCCGCCTGGATATGAATATCCCTCGGCGGGTTCTGTTGTTGCAAGGGTCAAACGCACAGGGAAAAACATCCTTATTGGAAGCTATTTACTTCCTGGCAACTTTCACCTCCTTTCACGCACAGAGCGACAGACAATTGGTTAATTTTGTGGCAACCCGCGAAGCCCTGGCAGTCACGCGGCTCGTGGGAACCTACCAGCGTGGCGAGAGGCAGCATCGCCTGGAAGTGCGCCTGATCCAGGATTCCAACGGCAACGGCGGAGCCAGGCTGCGCAAAGAGATCCTGCTGGATGGGGTCAAAACACCTGCGAACCAACTGGTGGGACACTTTAGCGCGGTGATATTTCTGCCCCAGATGACACGCATCATTGAAGAAGGTCCTGATGAGAGGCGCAGGTATTTGAACCTTGCTGTTGCCCAGGCAGACCCGTTTTTCACCCAGGCTCTTGCAGAATACAACAATGCCATCAGCCAACGCAACGCCTTACTCAAGATGCTCTCTGAAAGGGGAGGGGACATTACCCAACTTGAGTATTGGGATGACCTCATCACTAACCGCGGAGCACGGATCATTCGAGCGCGCATACTGGCGATACGTGAACTGGAGAGTATTGCGACCAGGATACACGAGCGGTTGACCGGCAGCAAGGAAGTGCTGAGGCTGATCTATCAACCATCCTATGATCCGTTACCCAAACCGAGCGGCCAAATTGCACTGCCAATCCAGACAACCATCCATCGAGATGCGTTCACCGTTGACCAAATCCAGCAGGGATTCCTGGCACAACTGGCAGCCAACCGAAATGATGAGATCGCGCGCGGGGTTACTACCATTGGTCCACACCGAGATGAAATGCGCGTTCAAAGCAACGGCGTGGACCTGACTGACTTTGGTTCACGCGGTCAGATACGCACGGCACTGCTATCCCTCAAGATGGCAGAGGTGGACTGGCTCAAGCAGAAGACCACACAATGGCCGGTACTCCTGTTGGATGAAATGCTGGCGGAACTCGACCCGGACAGGCGGAAATTCCTGCTCGCTTACCTGGAAAACGCAGAACAGACTATCATGACAACCACCGATATGAATCTCTTCCCGGCGGGGTTTGCGGAGTCTTGTGAAAAGTGGACGATAGACAGTGGCAGCGTGGTCATTCCGGAGTAGATTTACAATGGTTTTTTCTGGGCGATTCCAGTGGAGCGCGGGAACTGCGGCGGAGTGGCCGCGGTTTTTTTTATCACCACCAGATAACGATCCCCCGTAACCCCGGGTAAGGCGATGGGAATCAATTGATCGAGGCGCCCCCCCAGAATTTTCAATGCGTTTTCGCTTTGCTGGGATTCTGCCGGGGCGGAGTCTCCTTTTTGGGCGATCATTTTGCCACCAATTTTAACCAGGGGGAGAAGGTACTCCACCAATACGGGCAGGGCAGCTACAGCGCGTGCCAGGGCAAGGTCGTACTTTTCGCGGTGAGCCGGGAGCCTGCCGACATCTTCAGCCCGCAAGTTCAACACCTCAACCTTATTTAATTCTAACTTGTCTACCATATGCTCACAAAATGCTGCCTTTTTGCCGACAGACTCGACGAGGGTTAATTGGATACCGGGGAACATGATCTTTAATGGAATACCCGGGAAACCGGCGCCAGTGCCTATGTCTATCACGCGGTGATGCTGTAAATTGGGAATTGCCTGCAGGCAGGTAAGGGAATCCAGGAAATGTTTGATGCGGATTCCCTCAGGGTCACGGATGGCGGTGAGGTTGAACTTGTTGTTCCAGAGGATCAATTCATCCTCATAAGTCTGAAAGGCATTGAGCTGGGATGTGGAAATCTGCAGTCCAATCGTGCCGAGGAAGTTTTTGAGGTCATGATCCATAGGTGGATTATACCAATTCCGAGGGGGTTAAATCCCGAACAAAAACAGGCAACCGTACTGAGAAAAGACCATGCAATTCTTGTACGAGTGAAAAAGCCAACTTGAGCCATCTGGACGAATGGACTCGTTCCGTGATTCCCCACTCGCAAGAACTGCTCGTGCACAGCACTCGCACAAAACGCTCGTGCACAGCACTCGCACAAAACGCTCGTGGGCGCAAAGTTCGCGCGAAAGGAAACCAGTCCATTCATTTTACATAAACCAAAAGCAGGAACATAATCGAATTGTATTTAAGTATCAAAAAGATTCAATTCGACGATGTATGGGGTTATTAAGGTACAGAATGGTTAAGGCGTTATGGATTGCTATTTTAATTGTTACATATTTCCTTGAAAATACAACTTGCCTGTTTGGCGAATTTTTAAGCCAAAACTTGCCAAATTGGCAA
>CAZSGL010000063.1:0-11717 GCA_964606265.1 uncultured Anaerolinea sp.
GTTTCGTTGGCGGAGCCTTCATGGTCCTCATTGCCCTTGGAGCTTTACTGGTACCAAACATATCGATCATATCGATGCTCGTAGGGGTAACCACATCCGTAATACGATTCGTAGAGGCAATTAAGGAACTCTGGATTTTAGTGCAGAGTCTAATAAAAGTAGCCCCAACCACACTCCTCATCGTCAGTGGAGCATTATTGGCTGGTTGGATCACCCTCGCTGTCTTAGCCTGGGGTGTATCCATTTGGCGAGTATCAATTAAAAAGGTGAATGCAAAATGAAAAAAACAATCCAATTATTCGTAATCCTGTTCCTTCTTTCCCTCTTTGTCCTCTCTCCAATGCCCGTTCTGGCACAGGACCCAACCCCCGGGAATAATTTTGTCGGCGACCAGCTTGTCATTGGCAACACCTATCGCCTGGCTTCCGGGGATACCCTGACAGGAAATTTGGCTGTCGTTGGTGGAACTGCAGCCATAGAAGCAGAATCGAAGATGCTCGGAGATATTATCCTTTCTGGCGGCACCCTTACGCTCGCCGGTACAGTGGATGGCGATATCATTGCCATAGGCGGCGCAGTCACACTTGAGGATACCGCGGTGCTAAATGGAAACATGGTCCTGGTTGGCGCAACCATCAAACGGTCACCCCTGGCAATAGTAAACGGGGAAATCACAGAACAATCGCCGTCCTTTTTTGATTTCAAGGACACTGGCAAGGCCTTTGGCCCGTTTACTACTGCAAGAGACCCCTTAACACGTGCGCTCTCGATAACATTCCAGGCACTCGCTATTAGCGCGCTGGCAGTCATCCTTGGGCTTCTGCTACCTGAACAGATTAAGCGGGTTTCAACAACCCTCACTGCAGAACCTCTTGTGGCTGGTGGGGTTGGCTTACTGACTGTTGTGGTTTTTCCCATTGTCCTGGTTATCCTGACAATTACGATCATCCTGATACCCGTCGCCGTTCTGGCAGTCCTGCTCTTCATTTTCGCCTTGTTATACGGGTGGATTACAGCTGGTCATGAGATCGGTACCCGCGTTGCAGCCCTATTCAAAACGGATTGGCACCCTGCAATTGATGCTGGAATCGGCAGCTTGCTGCTCAGCCTTGTAGCCGGCTTTGCGAGTATGATTCCTTGTGCAGGTTGGCTGGTGGGTATGGTTATTGCCCTTTTCGGATTAGGCGCCGTAATCATTTCACGCTTTGGGTCTGGCAAATATGCCAAAAAACTAATCAATTCCGTCCTCACTCCGCAGCCTGTAGAAATTACGGAACAACCAGAAATTAAAGAATAATGCAATGAAATTTAATGAAAGAAGTTAATAATGAAAACTATTAAAATTCTCTCGCTGATATTGGTACTCGGATTATTGATGTCCTGTACTTTCTCAGTAAATGTTCCCAAGGTTCGAACTGGTGTTACCCAGACCCTTGAAATCAACGAAAATGGCTCCAGTTCACCGATGATGATAAAAATTGAAATGGGGGCAGGAAAGTTGGATCTTAGCGGAGGTGCGACAAACACAGTTGAAGGTTCAGTCCTTTACAACGTGGATGCCTGGGTACCAATGATAGAGAACGAAGCTGACGAGATTACTTTATCTCAGACAAACACATCCACCGTCGGACTACCAGATGGTCAGATCATCAACGAATGGGATCTCAAACTGGGTCCTGCACCGATCGACCTATCGATTGCCTCCGGCGCGTATGAAGGCTCACTCGACCTCAGCGGCATCTCACTAACAAGGTTGAGCATCGCTGATGGCGCCAGTAAATCCACGGTCACTTTCAACACCCCCAACCCTGTTGAGATGGAGATGTTGGATTACCGCACAGGCGCATCCGAAGTAAACCTGGTAGGTTTGGGGAATGCCGCCGTTGACGATGTCGTGTTTACCGGTGGTGCTGGCAGTTACGAGTTGGATTTTTCAGGTGTGTCCGGAAATGATATCAATGTGCACATCAGCGCGGGAATGAGTGATATTACCCTGACAATTCCAGCCAATATGCAGGCTACCATAACGGTCAATGGCGGACTAAGCAATATCAATGCCAACGGCACATGGACGATTAATGGAAACACCTATACCAGCGGATCCTCTGGTCCAACAATCCGCATTACGGTTGATATGGCGGTTGGAAACCTGAACCTCATAAAAAAGTAAACCTTGTTAGTATACAATCAAAAACCCGGATGTTTATCCGGGTTTTATTTTTATAAAGAATGATTACTACTTGAATTTGAAAAATGATATTTCATCTATCGTGTATTCCTTGGTTTAGACGAGCTAAAAAGGTTATGTTTATCTGTAAAGTCCCAAATCCATAACCGCCTTGTAAACCGAGTCTCTCAGGTAATATCTATACCCCTGCTTCTCATTTATCCTTTGGCGGATTTCCTTGGAAGAGATCTCCAGGATCGGTGCATCCACAATCATTACTTTTTTACTGATACCAGGGAGTTGTTTTTCAAGGGACACGAGATCCACCTGATCTGCATGTCGCCGCATAACACCTATGCCATCGCACAATTCTATAAAATCTTTTGGCCGGTTCCAGGTAGGTAAATCATGCAGAGAATCACCACCCATGAGATAAAAGAATTGTGCACCCGGATTTTCATTCTTGAGAATGTTTACTGTATCGATAGCAAAATGCGGGGCTGGTCGATCAATATCCACGCGGGATAGAACAAATGCATTGTTGCCTAATATGGCTTTTTCAACAAGTCTGACGCGATCTTCAATCGGACTGATATTGACATAACGCTTATGTGGAGGGTTATCTGTGACCACCCAGAACAGTTTATCCAGGTTGAGTTGAGTGCGACATTCTTCAGCCAAAATCAAATGGCCAACGTGAGGAGGATCAAAAGTACCGCCAAATATGCCTATGCGCATATCTTTTTACCTCAATCTTGCCATTCCAATTCGTAATCGCGGATATAGACTGTATCCCCCTCCTCGATTCCTTCTTTACGTAAAGCGGCATCAACACCCAAAGAAACCATCAAACGATGGAAACGTCTCACTGATCCATCATGCTCCCAATAGGTCATTTCTGCAGCGCGCTCAATTGCTGCGCCTTTAACGCGCCAGCCATCGTTTTCCCGGACAATTATAAAATCGCGCGGGTCATCTTCAGGCTTGTAAACTGGAATCTTGTGAACCGGTTCAACAGCTGGGGTTGATTTTAACAGCTCCAAAGTTTTCCATAATACTGGTTTAAGATTTTCACGTGTTAATGTTGAAACTGCAATAGGTTGATACCCTTTTTTGGTGAGTATCTTTTTAATACCTTCCCATTTTTCCAACGCTTCTGGCTGGTCGATCTTATTCAGCACAACAATCTGGGGTTTTTTCTTAAGATCAGTATCGAATAAAGCCAACTCATTATTGGTCTGTGAAAAATCAGCTATTGGATCTTCAGACATTCCATCTAAAACATGGATGATCACGCGCGTGCGCTGAATGTGACGAAGGAATCCAAAACCCAACCCGGAACCTAAATGGGCTCCTTCGATTAACCCTGGAATATCAGCCAGGATCAGAGTATTATCCTCATCCAATCTTGCAACACCAAGGTTTGGCTCAAGAGTGGTAAAAGGGTAATCCGCAATCTTTGGGTTGGCATTGGTAACCGCTGCCAGAAAACTCGATTTTCCTGCATTGGGTACGCCGACAATCCCGACATCCGCCAGTAACTTGAGTTCCAGTCTAAGGCTCATTTCTTCAGGAGGTTCACCTTTTTCGGCTGTTCGTGGTGCTTGATTGCGTGAGGTGGCGAAATGCTGGTTGCCCAGACCTCCCCGTCCACCTTTACATACCTTTAATTTCTCTCCTGGCTCCGTCAGATCACCCAATAACTCACCTGTCAGATCGTTGTAAATGATCGTTCCAGGGGGTACCGGAATTATCAGGTCTTTGGCATATTTACCAGACATATTGCTCGGTCCACCGTTTTCACCATCATCCGCCTGGAATTTATGCTTGAAGCGGAAACTCTGAAGGGTATTAAGCGTGGGTTTCACTTCGAAAATGACATCCCCACCCTTGCCGCCATCGCCGCCATCCGGTCCACCTCTGGGGACATATTTTTCCCTGTGGAAATGCATCATTCCCGCACCACCACGGCCTGACCGAACGAAAATCTTGGCTTCATCTATAAACATGAGGATTATCTTTCGATTGATAGCCAAGGACCCAGGCAAGAATTATTATGCCGGGATCCCTGGCTTATAGTTGGAAATTTACTTTTGGAATTTTGCCTTCAGGATATCAGTTAACGTTGGTTGACCAATCTCCTGTAATTCATAGCGAACACGCTGCATGGGTTTATTGACTTTCAAAATGCGGTTCAAGTCTATGGGAGTGGCGGAAATGACCAGATCCACATCAGCCTTGTTGATGGTGGATTCCAGGTCTTTCACCATTGCATCACCGTAGCCCATGGCAGGGAGGATCGTACCGGTATTGGGATATTTGACATAAGTATCGTGGATGGAACCAACCGCAAATGGACGGGGGTCTACAATTTCTGCTGCACCAAAGCGGCGCGCAGCCACCCATCCAGCTCCGTAAGCCATCTCGCCATGAGTGAGAGTTGGGCCGTCTTCAATAACCAATACTCGCTTGCCGCGGATTGCATCCGGGTCATCGACAAATAACGGGGAGGCACCTTCGATAATGAGGGCTTTGGGGTTCAATTCGTGCAAAACATTACGCACGGCGATTACTTTATCAGGATCAGCAGTATCTACCTTGTTAATAACAAATACATCAGCCATGCGAACATTAGTTTCACCAGGATGATAGGCTTTTTCGTGTCCAGCGCGGTGAGGATCTGCAACAACAATGTTCAGGTCAGATTTGTAGAAGGGGAAATCATTGTTTCCACCATCCCACAGCACGATGTCCACTTCCTGTTCAGCCTGCCGCAAAATGGCTTCGTAATCGACGCCAGCATAAACGATCACACCATTATCAATGTGAGGTTCGTACTCCTCACGTTCCTCGATAGTGCACTCGTGTTTGTCAAGGTCTGCATAATTGGCAAATCGCTGTACCTTCTGTTTTACCAGATCACCGTACGGCATAGGATGACGAATGGCTGCCACCTTGAATCCCATATCACGCAGGATCAGGGACACTCGGCGTGTTGTCTGGCTCTTTCCCGCTCCAGTGCGAACTGCGCATACTGAGACGACAGGCTTGGTGGATTTCACCTGGGTTGAATTCAAGCCCATCAAACGGAAATCCGCTCCGGCTGCCAAAACAGTTGATGCTTTATGCATGACGACTTCATGGGGGACATCACTGTAAGCAAATACAACCTGATCGACTTTCAGGTCCTTGATCAAACGCACCAATTCATTTTCCGGGAAAATGGGGATACCGGCGGGATACAGAGATCCAGCCAGTTCTGCCGGGTACTTTCTACCTTCAATGTTCGGTATTTGCGTGGCAGTGAATGCTACTACAACATAATCCTTATTGTCGCGATAAAAGACATTGAAATTGTGAAAATCGCGGCCTGCTGCACCCATGATAAGGGTTCGAATTGGGGTCATACTGTTCATCTCCTTTGAATAATTTGGTTTACCAGCTTACTCACATCGCTTGTGGGGCTGTGATGCCCAGTAATGCCAAACTATTGCCAATTGCCTGTTTTGCTGCAGCCACCAAGCGCAAACGGAAACTGCGTATTGGTTCTGCTTCCTGCAAAACAGGGCATTGAGTATAAAAATCATTAAAAGCGCGCGCCATTTCAAATGCCAGGTTGGTCAATATTAATGGCTTCAAATCGCGGGCAGCTTTTTGCACTTCATCCGGCATCCTGTTGATCAAATCGACCAGGGTGATCTCGCTTTGGGTAAGTTCCCCAATAAGCTTAAGCGGTCCAGGTATCTTATTCTCAACTTTTTTCAAAATGCTGTTGGCGCGAACATATGCATATTGTATATAAGGTGCAGCCTGTCCGTTGAAATCCAATGCAGATTGCCAGTCAAAGGTGACAACCTTGGTGCTTTCACGTGAGAGCATCGGGTACTTTATTGCGCCAATACCAATCGCTTCTGCAATCTTAACCTGTTTTTCTTCACTTAAATCAGGGTTCTTCTGCCTGACAACTTCAAGCGCTCGGGCAATAGCTTCGCGGATGAGGTCTTCCAACAATACCACGGTGCCTTCGCGCGACGAAACCACCACGTTTCCCGGTAAATTGACCAGCTCATAGGGGATGTGCTGGCAGCTCGGAGCCCACTCATAACCTGCCAACTCGAGGGTCTTAAACACTTGTAGAAAATGCAAGGATTGGCGTACATCAACAACGTAATAGGATTTTTCAAGTTGAGGATAATCAAGGAATTTCTGGCGTGCCAATGCCAGGTCTTCAGTAGCATAAAGCGCTGTGCCATCAGAGCGCAGCACAACAGCTACCCGGTATTTCTCTTCATTCAAACCTAGTTTTTCATCCAATTTGACAATAACCGGCCCACCATCAGCGCGTTCGTCCTGTGCGATTCCCTTTTGGATAAGCTCTTCAACCATAACTTTACCGGAATCTTCAAACATCGAATTGAAATAATAGCGATCAAACTTGATATCCAGGCGATTGTACATCTCCCGGAAGCCTTCCAGCGACCATTCGCGCGTCTCTTCCCAACAAGCCACTACCTCGGGATCGCGACGATCCCAGCGGGTGTAAATTTCGCGGACTTCCTGCTCAAGATCGGGGTTCTCCTCCAACCGTTTACTCGCTTCGGCATAAAGATCCCCCATCCACTTGGTGATATCCTGTGGCGGTTCTTCGTAATTGTGAAATTTAAGATAATTCCACAACCATTTAATCACGTGCAAACCGATATCACCAGGGTAATTTGCCCTGATAACCTCGTAACCCGCAGCTTCTTCAAGCCGGGCTAGCACGTCCCCCAAGATTGCTCCCCTTAAATGACCTACATGGAAAGCCTTGTGGGTATTAGGATGTGAGAACTCCAACATAATACTCTTAGCATTTCGCTCACCCCAACCATATTTTTCACTCTGGGAGAGCACTGTTTCGATTACTCGAGCAGAAAAGTCTGTTGGAGAAAAATAGACGTTCAAGTAACCATTTACGGCTTCGGATTTGGTGAAACCTTCTGGGAGTTTCAGAGCCGTACAAATGCCATCAGCGATTTCAGTAGCCCTCAGGGCAACATTCCCTTTTTCGCCAGTAAACGATTTTGAAGCCAATTGAAAGAATGAAAGTGAAATTCCCCACTGTCCGTTAAAAGGAATCCAGGACCATTTGAACTGCATCTCTGGGAGTTGATGAAGCGTAAGGTATTGGTTGATTTGTTGTTCGATTGTGCGTTGTTCCTGCTCAAACATACCTTTTTCCTTTTATATTGACCATCAGGATTATAACACAGCGGTTTTTTAAGGTTTTAATGCAAAAGCGGGAGAGAGACACTCCCGCTATATTGCTTTTGATATTGTTCGGAGACTATTTCTGGTCTGCGAGCAATTTCTTCATCAGGCGGCTTTTACGTCGGGCAGCGTTATTCTTGTGAATAACACCCTTTTGTGCAGCCTTGTCGAGAGCAGCAATGGCTTCCAAAGTGGCAGCCTTTGCAACTTCGGCATCCTTGCCTTCAATGGCAGTACGGGCGCGGGCGATGTATGTACGTGCCACACCACGGTAAACGCGGTTACGGATGCGTTTCTTCTCGTTCTGCTTGTTACGTTTGATTGCTGATTTGATATTAGCCAACTTGTAACCTCCAAAAAATACTTCTGACAGTGCGAGGGTTGAGGGCAAGCACTGGTTCAGGTGGCGGACGAATTTTACACCAAAAGGTTCAATCTGTCTACAATCCTGGCGGAATAAACCCCACCCAACTGTTGGAGAAGACTCTCCCCTGAAGAATAGGCAGATTAGTAATTGATTTATATATCCTGCAGCGCCGCCACACCCGGTAGTTCCAAACCTTCCAACATCTCCAGGGATGCACCACCACCCGTAGAGATATGCGTGATCTTGTCTGCCAACCCGGATTGTTGTATGGCAGCCACGGAGTCTCCCCCGCCAATGATACTGACTGCCTCGCTGGCAGCAATCGCCTTGGCAACTCCAAAGGTGCCTTCTGCAAATTTGGGGAACTCAAAAACTCCCATAGGACCGTTCCAAACGATTGTTCCAGCTTTAGCGATGATCTTTCCAAATGCTGCTACTGTTTCCGGACCAATATCCAGTATGCGCCAACCGTCAGGCACTGGACCAAGCGGCATGGTTTTTTTGTTGGCTTCAGCATCAAATTTATCGCCAAGGATTACATCTACAGGGAGGTGAATCTTCTTTTCGCCCGACTTGAGCAATTCCCTTGCTGTCTCCAAGACTTCATCCTCAACCAGGGAGTCTGCCAAAGGGATTCCTTGTGCCTTAAAAAATGTGTTCGCCATTCCACCACCGATTAGAATTTCATCTGCTTTTTGGAGCAAATTCTTAATAACGCCTATTTTGTCGCTTACTTTAGCGCCACCAAGGATGGCTACAAACGGTTTGGCAGGATTGGCGATCGCCTGACCAAGATACTGGATCTCCTTTTCCATCAGAAAACCCGCAACACCAGGTAGAAAATGTGTAACACCTTCGGTGGATGCATGGGCACGATGAGCGGTTCCGAAGGCGTCATTGACATACAAATCTGCCAGTGATGCCATCTTTTTTGCGAAGACAAGGTCGTTGGCTTCTTCTTCAGGGTAAAAACGGGTATTTTCTAAAACAAGCACTTCACCAGGTTTTAGTTTTGAAGCTGCGGCTTCTGCAGGTTGACCAACGCAATCGCTCGCGAAGGCTACTTCCATCTTTAACAGCTTGCCCAAATAGGTTGCAATGGGAGCAAGCGAGTATTTAGCCTCTGGACCACCCTTGGGGCGCCCAAGGTGAGAGCATAAGATGACCGCAGCTCCGTGATCAAGTAAATATTGGATCGTCGGCAGCGCTGCCTGAATACGGGTATCATCTGTGATCTGACCATCTTTCATCGGTACATTAAAATCTACCCTAACCAGCACTTTTTTACCTTTTGTATCAATATCACGAATGGTTTTTTTACTGAACATGATTCACTCCTTGCGATTAATCAACATGATGCGTTTCCGCGAATTTCACCGGTAACGCATCATGATGGTTTCTAAAAGTGGAGATTACTGTCCCCCGGTAAAGAATTAAAGGTTTTTCGCCATCATGGCTGCCATGTCGGCAGTTCGACAGGAATAACCCCATTCGTTATCATACCAGGCAACCACTTTCACCAGAGTTCCACCCATGACCATATTAGTGGCAAGGTCAACAATGCTGGATCGGGGATCGCCTTTGAAATCCATTGAGACTAATGGATCGCCATATTCTCCGGTGGTCACTCCCATGATTCCCTTGAGTGCGCCTTTGGATGCTTCAATGAAGGTTGCATTCAATTCTTCCTTGGTTGTGGCTTTTTCAACGTTAGCCACAAAATCTACGATCGATACTGTGGGTGTTGGTACGCGTAAAGAATAACCATCAAACTTGCCTTTCAATTCAGGGATGACCAATGCAAGAGCTTTTGCAGCGCCTGTTGACGTTGGAATGATGTTTAACCCTGCTGCCCGGGAGCGGCGCAATTCCTTTTTGTGCCCCTGGTCCAGGATCACCTGATCATTTGTGTAAGAATGGATTGTGGTCATAACGCCATGGATGATCTTGAATTTATCGTTCACGACCTTTGCGGCAGGAGCCAGGCAGTTGGTTGTGCATGACGCATTGGAAACAATATGATGCTTCGCAGGATCATACGCCTTGTCATTGACACCAAGAACTAAAGTTATATCTTCATTCTTGGCTGGAGCGGTAATGATGACTTTCTTTGCCCCACCCTTCAGAATATGAACATTGGCACCGGTTTTACCCTTGGCAGGGTCACCAAGCGCATCAGTGAAAACACCCGTAGATTCGATGACTATTTCAACACCCAAATCCTTCCAGGGCAACAAGGCGGGGTCTTTTTCTGAAAACACCTTGATTTTTTTGCCATCGACGATCAGTTCACCTTCACCGGCTTCCACCGTTCCGGGATAGATTCCATAATTGGAATCATATTTAAATAAATGCGCATTCGTTTTCGTGTCGAACAAATCATTTACAGCCACTACCTCAAGTTCGGAGCCATGTAACTCTTTGATTGCCTTTAGAACCTGTCGTCCAATTCTTCCAAATCCGTTGATTCCCACTTTGATCGTCATAGTACTCACTCCTTCGCAATTTCAGATATTTTACCATGTCTAGACATGGTTTGATTTCATAAATTCGATGTTTCATCCTTCAGACTCAATGGGCCAGTTTTTTCAAAGTAAAGATCCATTACCGTCTTCGCCAACTTATAAGAATCATGCCGCCAGGGATTATCCGCATCGATCAAATCAGCCTTGTAGTACAACTTGTCTGGATCAACTCCCTCAAGCTTTACCCACACGACGCCTTGTGGAAGGATTCCTTCAAATGTTTTATTACAGATTACCAGATCAAACAAAGAACTTCGAGTGTGTTTTTCAAGCGCGTGTACATGATCTTCGCAATTAAAATCATCTGTTTCACCTGGTTCCGTTACCACATTACAAACGTAAAATTTATAAGCTTTACTAGCATTAATTGCATCTACCAGATCTGGCACAAGCAAATTAGCGATAACGCTTGTATATAAACTGCCTGGACCCACAACAATCAGGTCTGCATTAAGGATTGCCTGAATGGTTGGAGGGAATGCAGCCGGGTTGCCTGGCTCCAACCAAACGCGGAGAATTTTTCCTCCAAGTTTGGCAATCTGGCTTTCACCTTTAATCTCTACTTCAATTTTCTTTTCAGGTAATTGTACATCAGCAACAAGATTCACGTTATGAAGTGTGGAGGGTAAAACCTGCCCTTTTACAGCAAGAACCCTGGCGGTTTCAGCGACTGCCTCCTCAAAACTACCTGTGATCTCAGTTAACGCCGAAATCAGCAGGTTCCCAAGTGAATGCCCATTTAAGCCGACACTTGAGGCAAAGCGATATTGAAACAATTGAGTTAGCAGTTCTTCATCATCAGATAATGCTGCCAGGCAATTTCGGATATCCCCTGGAGGAAGTATGCCTATCGATTTACGGATGGCTCCTGAAGAACCGCCATCATCCGCTACAGCCACAATGGCAGTGATATTCCGTGAATACTCCTTAAGCCCGCGCAGCAAAGCCGCCAAACCGGTTCCACCACCAATCACCACAATGCGCGGTCCTTTTTCACGGCGGCGGTATTCCGCGATTGTATCAATAACATTTTTACCAGGTCGGAGAAAAGGCTTGAGAAGTGCCCGATTCATACCCATAGTGCCGAAGATGATCGCACCGAGACCAAGCATGAAGAAGATAACTGCGCGAATGGTTCTATCTGCGATGAACTGCAGCGCAAAGAGCTTAATTGCGGGCAACCACCAGGTGTTTGGTGCTGATCGATAAACATCCAAAAGGATTACAGCAAACCCTAATCCCAATAACGTGGTGCCAAACAATATCAGCAAGACCCATCGTTTGATACCTATTCCCGGTACCAGCCAACGAAATTTGTTAACAATTGATAATATGAAACGCTGAAATCTCTTGAGTTGTTTTGGACGCATTAAAAAGTAATGATACCGTTGATTAGTTACAGCGTCAA
>CAZSGL010000064.1:0-11671 GCA_964606265.1 uncultured Anaerolinea sp.
CAGGAATTTCATCTGATTTGAAATTGATGGATGAACGAATATTCCTGGATAAACCAATGGGCTTGGCTGCTGATCTGGCGTCCAAACAACCCGTCAATATTCCAAAACGTCTGCAGGAGTAAGGATAAATTATGTCTGCAAAAAGTTATGAGTCATCCGAATCCGCTGAAGAGACCGACGCCATTCAAGTCACCAAACCTTTTGATGGGGTTGCCTTAATCGCCATCGTGTCTGAACCTCTGGGGGTCCTCAGGCATTCTGTGAAACGTGCGCTGATGCGGGTATTGTCGGAACTTAATCATGACGAAGCGGTCAGATGTGCAGTATTAACTGGCGTAGGAAAAGCGTTTACAGTTGGTTCGGATATCAATGATTTCAGTCAGGAAGTCGGTTGGCTCCTCGAAAATGACTATTGGGAATCCAACTTGAACCAGATGTTGGAAGATGCTCGTTTTCCAATTATCGCGGCGTGTAATGGGCACGCCCTCGGAGGGGGAGCAGTTCTGGCATTGGCGTGTGATTTTCGGATTGCTGCTGAAAGTGCCAAATTCGGTTTTCCAGAAGTTAAGGTTGGTGCATTTGCCTCGGGGAGCGGAACACAAAGGCTGCCGCGATTGGTCGGACGAGGCAGGGCGTTGGAGTTACTCTTAACAGGGCGTCTAATTAATGCCCAGGAAGCTCTCGATTATGGATTGGTGGAGTTTGTTTTTCCTGATAGAGTCTTCATGGACGAAACCATGAAAATTGCAGCCACCATTGCTTCTTATTCTGGCCCTGTAACCGCAGCCACCAAGAAATGTGTGAATGTTGGGTTGGTTGAAGGAATCAACAAAGGATTAGCAGCGGAAAGTGACCTCAGAGTAAAAACAGGCCGGGGAGCAGATGCGATAGAAGGTCGATCCGCATTCCTGGAAAAACGTCCCCCGAAATTTAACAAACCCTAACCTAGGAGGAACAAATGCGTCTCATCTCATATCAATCCCGGGGAAAGGTTCGTTCCGCCCGTTTGATTGACGGATATGGTTTTGATCTCAACAGTTCCGCGACAATTTTTATGCAGTACAACCCCTCCATTACCCAGCCAACCACAGAGTTTCCTGATCAATTGGAAGGTTGGTTACTACTTGGACTTGAAGGGTTGAAGTTTATTCAGGATGCTACGGATTGGGCACAGAGTTTCATCCAAAAAAAAGGAATTGATGCAGATGCAGTCCGCTTTGATATCAACAACGTATCCCTGCTTGCTCCGATACCCCGACCTGGTAAAGTAATCTGTATTGCAGGAAATTTTCCTGCACCTGGAAAAATGGAAAAACCTGAGTACCTCACGGTTTTTCTAAAGCCATCTGGCGGCGTGATCGGTAACGGGCAGGCAGTAATTACCCCCGAAGTAGCAGCCAGTGTTGCTTATGAAGTAGAACTGGCTGTTGTGATTGGCAAACGTTCTCGAAACCTGAAGATGGACGAAGTGGATTCCGCAATTGCTGGCTATACCATTGCCAATGATATTGGAGACAGATCGTTGGAAAAGCGCACCTCCCAGTGGACTACAGGCAAGATGTTTGACACTTTCACGCCTATGGGACCGGCTTTAATTACTCCTGATGAATTAACTGAAACTGGTAATTTGTCCATGATCACCAGGGTGAATGGACAACTCCTGCAAAAAGGGAGTACTTCTCAAATGTTTTTTGAGGTTAAAGAACTGGTTTGTTATCTTTCAACATTAACCACGCTAGAGGTTGGAGATGTCATCCTCACCGGAAGCCCAAAACTGATGGACGGTGATCCCAACCCGTTATGGAATTTATCCCCGGGAGATTTAGTGGATGTGAATATCGATAAATTGGGCTCGCTGATTAACCCTGTCAGCTCAGAAGAGGTGGCAAATTAATGAATACTTACAGAATGGCATTTATTCCGGAACCTGGAAAGATTGAGTGGCGGGATATACCCATAAGGGACCCTGGTATAAAAGAAGTCATGATCAAAGTGAAGGCTGCTGCTATTTGCGGGAGCGATCTTCACCTATTCAAAGGCAAACACCCCTCTGCCACCTTGCCTGCAGCCGTCGGGCATGAATTGTCTGGAGAGGTGTTAAGTTGCGGGAGTGAGGTTACACGTATCAAAATAGGAGATAGGGTAACAGTTGAGCCTGTTATCGCATGCGGAGAGTGTCACTTCTGCTTAAGAGGTCAATACAATCTTTGCGAGAGAATCAGCTTTCAATATCGTAAAGGTCAAGGCGCATTTGCTGAATATTTCTATGCCCCGGAACACCGGGTTTATAAACTTCCTGACAATGTCTCCTTTCAGGAAGGGGCTTTGGTGGAACCATGTTCCGTGGCGCTGCATGCAGTAAAAACGAGTAATATAAAAATCGGTCAAACCTGCGCAGTCATTGGAGCCGGTGCGATCGGCATTTTAGTTTCAAAAATCGTTGGCAACCTGACTGGTGTGAAACCGTTCGTTACAGATTTGAATACATTCAGAGTAAAAAAAGCCATTGAAATGGGGTCTTTCGATACATCCGATTGGTCAAAGGACATATTTATCAATCGCGTGATTTCTCTAACGGACGACCTGGGGGTTGATGCTGTTTTTGAGGCTGTGGGTGTTGAAGCAACGTTGAATCAAGCTATGCAAATTGTACGGAAAGGGGGCAGAATTACGTTGTTGGGTATATTTGAAGATCCAGCCCCCAAAATCGCTGTCAACTTGTTCGTCCAAAAGGAAATATCAATAACAGGCTCCCAAGGGTACGCCTGGGATTTTCAGGAAACGATCAATATGATTTCCTCGGGGCAGGTTGAAGTTCAGAAGCTCATTACGAGCCAATTGCCGATTAACAAGCTTCAATATGGTTTTGATTTGCTCATGGTACCTGGTAATGATCAAATTAAGATAGTTTTTATTCTCGATTAGCAATCGAAAACATAGATATTTATACAGGTGACTAATGATTATTGATACTCTTGCAGAGTCGCAGCTATTCTACCCGCTTCATCCTTCGTTTGAAAAGGCTTTCACATTTCTTCGAAATACAGATCTGAGTGCTCTACCAACTGGCAGAATTAACATCGATGGTGATGCCGTTTATGCACTAGTTCAGGAATATCAGACAAAACCAGTAGAACAAGGGAAATGGGAATCTCACAAAAAATACATAGATATCCAATACATCGTTGCAGGTGAAGAACTCATCAATTATGGAAATCTCTCCACAATGAAATTGGGTGATTATGATTCGGAACGCGATTTCCAATCCATGACCGGCGATGGGCAATCGATCGAACTTTCAGCCGGCTCGTTCATGGTTTTCTTCCCACAGGATGCGCATATGCCCGGATTGGCAAAGACAACCCCCTCACTGGTAAAGAAGGTTGTGGTTAAATGCCGGGTGTAATGTGAATTTGACAATGGAAAAAAGCTCGTAAATAGGATTTCGTTTTTCGATAATCAATATGTAATTATTCTGGTGCTCCTTGCAAAGCACCCCGGAGCGTCGCGATTTTTGCACCTCGACTGCTTTTTTTCGGGGACGAGCAGGGGTGATGGGTATTCGAATATCATCCCTTATCGTCGCGGTCTGTGCACCCCCGAGTGAAACGAGAGGGGTAGTACCCCGTAACAGAGTGAAAGGGTGATGGGAACCACTGACCTCCGGGTTACACCGTACCATTTCCACTGTGGTATGAGTAATGCTCCTGAATCCGTGTCATCGGTACACCCTGCACGAAGTGCATGGGGTTTGTGCGGCGGGTTCTGCAAATCAGCCAAACCAACGGACGCTGGTTCTTGCTTGCCCGGCACGCAGCAGTAGTTGATCATTATTCGTTTAGTAGCCCTTTTATGTGGGTTCTTCAAGACCTACCCACCGAACTTTTTTTGGATATGAATAATGCTGAACATGATTAAGTTACTTCATTTTAAGATGGCTACTCGCTTATATCCGAACGAAAAACTACAACCAGTACGACTACTCATCCCGGCAGAGCTGAACCAGATAGTTATAATCACTCTTGAACAGTTCTGCCGACAGCATTATCCGATTGTCCAGCACCTGCACCGCCTGCCCTTCCATTTCAATATAATTCAAATGCAGTCCGGTTCCTTCTAGCAGCAGGATCATGTCTGCCGGGGTGTAGCAGCGTAAGGACTGGGCGAGGGCGTTCTCAGGATTGGCAACTGGCTGCCATTCGTCGATCCAGCGCCCCTGCACAGGGTCATAATGGCAGCGCTCGATCATTTCCACCGAGCCTGGCACGCCACTCAGGGGTGAGAGCCGCCTTTCCCTGCCAGCATCGCTAGCTGGGCCGGCTGGGTTGTATACATCCAGAAGGACGGTACCACCTGGAGCCAGCCACTCGTGAGCGATGCGCCTAAGCAATCGGCGCTGATCCGAGTCGGAACCGAGACCAAAAACCTGCCAGCAAGTGACCACATCAAACTTTCCTACCAGATCAACAATATAAAAATCGGCTTCCAGGAAATCCAGTAGGCCTTTGCGGGGGGTCTTCAATAAATCCCGGGCATAGGCAGCATCTGTCGGGTTAAGCTCCACAGCCACCACAGTATGTCCTTGTTCTGCCAGGAGGGCTGCTGTGCGTCCTGGACCTGCGCCCAAATCCAATATCCGTTTGTCACCTTGCCCGCACAAACGGGAAATGAATTCAAGGCGGGCTGCTTGCACTCCCTCAGCCTGGGGATTATCCCCCCACCAGATAGCAGCCTGGGTGTAGAAGTCCTTGACCCATTCTTGAGAATAAGTTCCTTGCCGCAGTAGTGATTTCATTTTTACCTCGATTGCGAGTATCGTCGCACCGCCTATCGCCGCGTACAATAGGATGGCGGGAGAGCTGTCAGTCGTATAATTCTTCTAAGACATTGAAGAGTGTTGTAAAGAGCCCGTCTTGCCTCCCTACCTGTTATGAGGTTCATTGCGCCTGTTTTTTTAAGGCAGCCGGATGTACTAGCAGTCTATCAATGGCAGGTAATATCACGCCAAGGATCAATGCTTCCACGCCAGCAAGCATCGCCAGGCTTTTCATGCCATCTGCCATAACAACACCCGGCAGGAACGGAAGAATGAAAACGATCATCGTGATGGCTGCCAAAGTCAGCGAAAGATCCAAAGGCCAGTTAACCCACCGCTTCCAGGTAATAAACCCGGTAATCCAGCCCAGCGAACTGACCAGGACAGGCCAAGTGAATAGGTAGGCTGCGCGCGGGATAGCAAAAGCCGTTGCCACCGCAACGAACAGGAATGGTATCAAGCCAGCAAGCGAGAAATCCACCCGCGTGCCCCAGTGGCGAGCCGTGAGATAGCCAGCCATTGCCAGTCCCAGAACGAGCAAGGCAAGTACGATGTCAATCCATCCACCATGCGGTGGGATTACTTCCGGCCAGTCCGGCCAGAGGGTTGTCTCCCAGCCGAATAACGCAGGCAGCCGCGGCCAGAGCAAGCCGATTCCAGCAGCAGATAGGGCTGCAACTGCCAGGATCGTCCCTAAGGTAATCCCCAGCCCTTTTATGGAAGCCAGATGGTTCTTCAAAGCCAGGACCAGTGCGACCACAAACAGGATTCCTGCCACAAACGCGAATGGAACAGCCAGGGTTTCCGGGTAATGGACAAAACCCATCAAGGGTATGGCAAAGAATGTTTCCTGTTTCCCACGCGTATCGGTGAGATCCAGATTCCCCAATTCGCGGGTGATTGCCAGGGTCTGATCACCCATCTGCTGAACACTTGCCGGGTTAACGATGCCGGGAATGTCCTCGAGAGTGTGTTTTTGCCGGAATGGATAATTACTTTCGAAGGCGAGCACCACTACGCCTGCATTACGGAAAGGTGTTGAGTCATACCCCCCGCCGCCGCTTAAGGATGTCCACGCATCTCCATTGTAGGAACGGGCAAGAGCAGTCATCAACCAGCCATTTTCTGGACCAGATTCATTGAGGGAGATCGGTCCGTCAACTGCCGTGTCCAGGCTGATCGCCACGCGTACGTCTGACATCAAGGAGGATTCCTGCACAAAAGCCCGTGACCCTGTGAATTCATCGGGCAATTCCTCACCGTCATCGAAAAGTCCAATGATTGTATTGCGAGGTGCCGGACCGTCCGCCAGGGCACGCATAACCTCAAGGAGGACGGAGACCCCGCTGCCATTATCACCGGCGGCTGGGCTTCCGGTCACTGAGTCGTAATGGGAAAGGACGACGATCGTTCCAGTTGGATCCGTTCCGGGTAACTGGGCAATCACGTTCTCAATGCCATTTGTCTGCTGAATCTCCACGTCAAGACCCATTCCGGTGAGTTGCTCGGCCAGATAATCCCTGACTTTCGCCTGGGCTGGTGAGCCCTGTGGATGGGGTAGGCTGGCAATGATAGGCAAGTGACTCATGGCGCGTTCCCCCGAGAACTTGTCCACTGGGGCATCCGCCGGGGTGACAAGCCGGGGGAAGATAACCCTCACTGAGGCGATGGCAACCACCAAGAGCACCAGCAACAGGAACCATCCGCGTCGCAGGCTGGAAGGTCGCTCCTCATTGGTATTACTATTTTTGTTATTCATGACTTACTCCTGTAATTTCTGAATCGTGTGGAACCGGAGGCAGGTTTTGGATGGTTCAGACTTTCTGCCTCGGTTGGAAGATGGCTCCGCCAATCAAGCCGCCGATCGTACCAAAGATCAGGTTCATCAAAACGCCAGCCAGGTTGAAGACGATAGCACCCCACGCGGGGATCTCTTCCCCCTTGGCAGCATCTGCTGGGATGAATTCCTCGATGTTGGCAATCATCCTTTGCAGACCAGCCAGGTCAAGGAAACTTAATGCGAACCCGAGCAATCCGGCAAATAATCCTGTCAACAGACCGATTCGTACGCCATCTCTCACCGTAACAGCTCCATTCAGGCGGTTGTACAGCCAGACGGCAAAGATGGCGCTTGCCCAGAAGCCGGCAAAGCACAAGATGTTGACAAAACCGATGATGGGCAGGTTCGAGACCAGCGTAGTCAATGCTGCACCGCTCAGGATTGCAATCCACATTCTCTTGATATTCATGATTTTTCTCCTTTTTCTTTTGAATTGGTTGAACCATCCTTTCCAAGGATGGCATTTAGCAAAGTCTGATATCCGGCTCCCTTAACAACGAAGGCGTCAGCGCCGGCAGCCCGGGTGCGCTCCACCTCGTCGGATCCGGCATGGACGCTCAGGATGACCACGCGCAAGTTGGACTTCTCGGCCTTGATCCGCGTGGTTGCTTCGTAGCCGTCCATATCAGGCATCTCCAGATCCACAACGACCACGTCGGGTGAGAGATTGGTGGCCAGGCGGACCGCATCAAGTCCACCCTCCGCTTCCCCAACCACTTCAACAACACCCGAGAGTTCCAGTAACTGGTGCAGGTCATGGATAACCTGCGGGTTGTCATCCACTATGAGCACCCGCACGAGACAGGGTTTAAGATCAGCCTGGTTAGTTGGATTGGGTATCATGCTTACTGAATTCCTTCGCATCCATAATGCCACGCCATGCGCAAAAACACAGCCGGCTTGCGGCGGATTTCCATGCAAGCTGGGGACGGATCTTTAATGTTGGTCTTGAGGAGGGATGTTCTAGGTCTTAGGGCGTAGGTTTTCCGCCGGTTCTATTTTCTCGTGGACGCAGGTCAGCGATTCGGCTACGCATCTCCTCGAGCGTGCACTTAGTCAGTTCCTGGAGGCGTTCCAATTGTGACTGCAACCGTTCCGGGTTGCGCTCGAGCAGAATGCGTGTCGCCCGACTTTGCAAGCTGATACTGAAAATATTCTGCACGACTGAGTCGTGCATTTCGCGTGACAGGCGGTTGCGTTCCTGGAGTGTGGCCAGTTCCTCCACCTGTCCTGCATATGCAGTCAGTTGCCGGTTAGCGTCCTGTAGTTCGTTCAACAGCCCTTGTTGTTTCTTTTGCTCCGCATCGATTTCCTGCGTGATGGCTACAAAAGCCGCGAAGACAATTGCCACAGTGGTGGGTAATAAGGCTAGTGCCAGACCGTACACACCCAGGAGTACAGTCAGCGAAAGGATGATGAACAGAAGCAAAAGCGTTACCCAGACCCAGCGCACCTTGCCAGTGAGGAGCAGTGCAGCTTGGAAGGACAGCATAACTAGCAGCACATTGGTGAAATCCAGGTCAGGGTGCAGAGCCACCAGAGACACACTGATCAAGGATTGAAAGCTGAAATAAACATGTTGCCATGTTCCTGAACGAATAGGTCGCCACTGGACCAGAGTAAAGAGTACACCAAAAAGAAATTCGAGCGTTAAATATACCGGAAGCCAGGTAGCGAGCCCCTCTGCTTCAGCCAGAGTGCGCAGGATCACCGTCATGTAGAAAAAGTACACCGCGGTCAAGATAATCCGCGTAGGCCGGGACACAGGAGATGATAGGAGTTTATCCTGGCTCAAGGAGTGCTCCTAAAACTGGTTCGGATCCGATAGCCCGTTCTTGATGGCATAGATAGCCATCTGGGTGCGGTCTTCCACCCTCAGTTTCCCCAGGATATTGCTAACATGGGCTTTGACAGTCTTTTCACTGATGACCAGAGCCTGCGCGATCTCTCGATTGCTCATGCCCTGGGCAACCAGGCGGATCACTTCCCCCTCCCGTTCAGTGAGTTGCGGACCTTCAACTGGTTTTCCACTCCTCGGCTGGGCGGATACCTGTTCAATCAGTTTACGCATCACGGCAGGATGCAAGCGGGCTTCACCCCTGTGGGCAGCCCTGATGGCGTCCAACAGGGCGTCGGGGGAGACGTCCTTAAGCAGGTAACTGGAAGCTCCAGCCTGGATGGCTGGGAAGACCTTGTCGTCTTCTGTGAAACTCGTCAATGCAATCACTTTTACACTCGGATTCGATGCCTTGATGAGCTTTATGGCAGCGATGCCATCCAACCGCGGCATCACCAGGTCCATCAGGACTACGTCCGGGATTAACCTTGAAGTCATTTCGATGGCTTCCTGACCATCGCTGGCTTCGCCAAGTACCTGGATATCATCGTTCAATTCAAGGAAGGTGCGCAGCCCCTGCCGAACTACCTGGTGATCATCCACGATCAAGACCTTGATTTTCTCATAATCCGTCATAATAAATTATTGCCTCCTCCTGTATTTTTCTCTGCCCGTATGCAGGTACCCTGCCTTGGCGAAGACTTCACCCGAAGTACCCAGTCGATCTCGGCAGCGCGGTCGCTCATACCCGCCATCCCCATATGGTCGCCTCCCCGGATTTGTTGAGTATTGAAACCATCTCCACGATCCTCAACCTCCATCCAGAACGGCTCGGTGAGATGCAACCGGATGGTCGCTTGGGATGTTCGGGCATGTTTGACCACATTGTTCAGCGCTTCCTGAGAGATGCGGAACAAACCGGTTTGCTCGGCCGGGTTGAGCGGCTGGTCACCTTCGAGTTCCAGCGTCACATCAAGATTATCCAGTCGCTGGCGGTCTTCAAGGTGTCGTTTCAAAGCGGCAACAAAGCCACCATCTATTACAGCCTGAGGTGCCATACGAGTGATAACCAATTGAATTTCTGACATTGCACTCTGAGCGAGTTGGTCCAATCGATCCAATTGAGCGGTCACCTGATCCCGGTCGCGCTCAAGCAGGAGAAGCGCAGACTGGGTGGTCAGGGTCATACTAAAGAGGGTCTGTGTAACCGAGTCGTGCAATTCACGAGCCAGGCGCTGGCGTTCAGATCCGGCTGCAAGCTGTTCTTGCCGATGGGAATGGAACTCCAACCTCAGGTTGGCTTCCTGCAACTCGTCGACCAGCAGTTGCTGTTGTTCTCGGATGATCGCGGCGCGGCGGGTGGACCAGATGTACGCTGCCAGGAAGGCTCCCAGAGCGGCATAGATTAGTGCCATCGCCAGCGCTTGGAGTGCATCGATAGACCCGACTAGCACCAGGTAGGTCAGTATTGCTGATAAGCCGATCAACACACCCATGATCCGGGGTGAATATTTCTGCATTACTTGCATGCTAAGGATTGCAAATAAGAATGCAAAGAAATCCTGCTCGGTGGTTTGGAGCAAGAAAAGGATTAGGCTGGTCTCCAGAACGAATATTACAATTGATATCCAGGGCAACCGGTTGGCGAGCCACATGTTTGCGAGGAATAAAAAAAGCCAGGCTGCAAGGGCAAGCATAGTCTGGTCAAGTAAGGGTCCATCCTTGAAAATGATGAAAGCACGCAGGGCTGCTGCAGCGAACATGAAGCCCGCAGCGAGGTAATAGATCCATCGATGCAGCCAGGCACTGTTCAGTCCTTTATGTGGTAGCGAGATGTTGGAGGTCAATCAGGTTTCCTCCGGAAAAACATTTTTTGCCTGGCCAATTTCGTCCTAATGATGAAATAATTATAATCCCAGCTCCTTCAAACATTTCCCTCATCACCGCTTAAATAATCAACATAGCCTTTCGACACCCTCTCATCTTTTTATTATCGATACATCCTGTTTGTAGTGTGGGTTGAAAACCCACTAAAATTTGTATTGTCGCTCTACACTAGATCTACCATTTGTATTCTGCCACTTGGGAGAGAGGATATTTGACCTGTCAAATTAACTCCCACATATTTTAATACTTGAAAATCCATACCTCCCACTAAATACAGTGGCTTCGGGCAATGTGTGCACCCTCGCGTTTTCGCATAGGTTAAAAACTCCCAATAACTTGCCAAATTGGCAAGTTTTAGCTTCAAAATTCGCCAAACAGGCAAGTAGTAATTTACTCATTATCGTGAGATGATATTAATACAAACGCGCATTTCTTTTCCCCTCAAGGAGTTCCAATGTCCCAAATCTCATCTATAACCTCAAACCCTTTGCACACTGAAGTGCCTGGTTCAATGAGAAAAAGAGGTGCTCAGCCCGGCAACACCAACGCCCTCAAACACGGTCGCTACCTCGCCGGCTACCGTCTTCGCAATGCTGCCAACGCTGATGTTTCCCCTCCTGACATTGACGAATTGATCGAAAGGATAAGAATATCCATTCAGCACAACTTTGAAATCGGTTTACAAGCCGACAATCTGGCAGAATCCAACCAGGCTTTGCGTTCCATCAGCCTTGCTGCGATTGGGCTCGTGCGCCTCATCAACCTATCCTGCAAAGCCACAAACTCCCGCGTCGCTCCCGTCCAGGATCAGCTTTCCCTGGAAGTTACAAAGAAACTGATCGCGAAATACAGACAGTCCCGTGCCGATGCAGCCAACAACCCCGTTGATCCGCAATTAAAGCATTGATTCGTTTCCCAATTGTTCCCACTTTTTAAAAAAATCAAATTACGGGAAAACGAATAATTTAATCAACTCCATTATCGACATAGACACTGTTCATTAACAATTGGAAAGCTCGGATTTGCTATCCTCTTAAAAAAGGAAGACACCCTTTCAGGTGTCTTCTTAACTAGGTAGCGGGGAGTGGATATTACACCTCGATGGTGTTCGAACCACTTAAAAAAATAGACCTGGTTTCCCAGGTCTTAGTAGCGGGGAGTGGATATTATCCCCTCAATGGGGATTCGAACCACTCGAAAAAATAAAGACACCCTTTCAGGTGTCTTCTTAACTAGGTAGCGGGGAGTGGATTCGAACCACTGACCTCCGGGTTATGAGCCCGACGAGCTG
>CAZSGL010000065.1:0-11650 GCA_964606265.1 uncultured Anaerolinea sp.
TTGATGGCACGCGTGTCACCTATGTTGGAAATTCGGGTTTTCTCATCACCGTGGGTGATAAGAAAGTGCTCATCGATGGGCTATTTAGTGGATTTCATGGTGTTTATAAACTCCCGCTAAACGTGCAAAGCTTGTTGGTTCACGCCCTCCCACCATTCGATAATATCGACCTCATCCTTGCCACACACAACCATGGGGATCATTTCAGTGCCAGCATGGTGCAGACACACATGCAAAACAACCCCCAAGCAATGTTTGTCTCTACAAGCCAGGTTACCAATCAGATAAAGGGTTTTGATGATAGGGTAATTACGTTGGAAGGGAGTGCTGGAAACCCGGCTCAAAAAGAAATAAATGGGATTCAGGTGGAAGCCATCTACTTATTTCATGACATAGTTGCAACTGGTGAAACCGAGATTATAAATCAAGGTTATGTTATCAATATCGATGGAGTCACTGTGTTCCACACCGGTGATATGGACGCGAGCCTTCTCTCACCTGAAAAACTAAAAGAATATGACTTTCCGGGAAAGCAAATCGATATTGCTTTCCTTCAACATTTTTACCTGTCGGATTTAACGTTCCGGTCATTTTATATCGATGTACTCAAAAGTAAATACGTTGTTGCATGTCATTATAAATTGACTGCTCCCATAAACACTGAGATCATCGAAAACAATTATCCTGCTGCGGTAATTTTCACAGAAGAAATGCAAAACTGGGTGATGCCGAATTAAGGGAAATACTTAAATGGACCCGAAAATAATAATAATAATTGCCGTCTCATATTTATATTTATTCTTTGAAGTTTTCCTGAATTTACGGCAGAGAAGAAAAAACAAAGTGACCACTTCAGATGATAAAGGCAGCCTGCGGTTGTTATACGGTCTTATTACACTTGGTTACTTTCTGTCGTTTGCATTCGGCGTAACAAAACTTGGCAGGATTTACCATTGGAATACATTTTTTGTGATTGGAATGGCTTTGATTGGGATAGGCTTGCTGATAAGAATCCGCGCCATCCTGGCTCTTAAACACTTCTTCACCTATTCCGTCGCACAAGTGGAGAACCACGAAATTATCCAGACCGGATTGTACAAATTCATCCGGCATCCCGGGTATCTCGGGCAACTAATCATTTTCCTGGGAATCTCTACTTCAATGTCCAATTGGTGTTCAATTTTAGCCATGATGCTCCCAATTACGCTTGCATACCTCTACCGCATTCAGGTAGAGGAAAGATTTATGCTCGAACAATTGGGAGATAATTACTTGAACTATAAAAATCGGACTAAAAGACTGCTCCCAATGATCTTTTGACCGATACCTCCTAAACATACACCGACCAGGCGGGAGATTAACAACCAACCCAACCTTTTTTTGTCCCTGTTTGTAGTTAATATGTGAGCGCACACACAAAATGGAGTCAGAATGGATGATCTGCAAGCTGTTCTCCGCTTAAAAAGCGGGGATATCAATGGGCTGGATTTTCTAATATCAAAATACCAGGTTAAAGCTGTTCGAACGGCTTACCTGGTGACCCGCAACAAGCCCATGGCAGAGGATGTAGTGCAGGACGCATTCGTGCATTTTTATGAACGCGTCCGTCAATTCGACGAGTGCAGGCTTTTTGAGCCGTATTTCATGGTCAGTGTGATGAACGCCGCCCTGAATGTGGCTTTGAGAGAAAAACGCATTCTTCCGTTGCCGCAGGAGGCTGACGAAGCCGATCTTGAAACCCTCCTTTCCCGTTCTCTATCTGTGGAAAGTGAAGTGGAACGATCTCAATTGAAGGCTGAGATACTAGCCTTGCTTGCCAGGCTTTCTCCGCGGCAGAGAGTGGTGGTGGTCCAAAGGTACTATCTCGAAATGTCCGAAAAAGAAATGAGTGAAGTGTCGCGGACTGCTCCCGGAACAATCAAATGGTTGTTGAATGCCGCCCGAACCAGGCTGCGAGGTCTGCTCGAGGCTGAAAGGAATGAGGAATGAAAAACAGCAAATATTCCCAAATTCTGGATTCGTTGATTGGCGATCAAATTCCGCAGAACCTGAATCTGGCTCCGAAAATCCACACAAAAATTCATGGACAAAAAGGAGCAATGATGAACAAGCGAAAGAGAATTTTGATCCCTACCGCAGTGGTATTAATGATGTTGACGGTGGTAGCTTTTACAGTTCCGGCTGTAGCAGATACCATCCAGCGTTGGATCGGCTATATACCTGGTTTTGGCCAGGTACAGGAAGAAAAATTGCGGACATTGGATGAACCGCAAACCCAAAGTGTAGATGGAGTAACTATAAGCGTAAATGAAGTGATTGCCAGCAAGGATAAAACTTTGGTGAAGTATTCAATCCTTGGGATTGAAGATTCCATGATGTCGCAAGGTCTGGTATGCCCGATGACCAATTCCATCCCCATCAATTCTTCCCCTGTAATTAGTCTTTCAGATGGAACAGTGTTGCGAGACGAGAGTTTGGGGGTTTCGCCAGGCAGTGGATCATATCAATTTGAAGCCACATACTCCGCTATTCCACAATCAGAGAATAAGGTTTCATTAACACTCGAGTGCCTGTGGCAATCCGGAAACGGGAGTTCGCTCTGGAGTTTCCAGGTTCCCCTGCAACTGACTGATAAAGGGAATGCCGCATTGATGGTTGCTCCGGTTGTTGTAATCCCCACCGAAATTGCTCAAAATGCAGCCGAAGAGGCAGGTGCACAATCCTCTCCCTCAGAAATGGTGGTAAGCCAGGTCATCCCATTGGATAACGGGTACATCTTGCAAGGAACACTCACCATTGAACCTGAAAGTGGGTTGACGGTCAACATCTTCAATGGCTTGTTGGAGGATGTCACTGTCCGGGATGCAAACAATGTCACGCTGACCCCCGAAATGGTCCCGGGAGATTTCATCGTTGAACTCAACGAAGAAGGAAGCAATAAATACAATTGGGCAATGCTGCTTAATTCTCCAAGTATCGCCTGGCCGCTGACGATCACAGTCAACTCTATCTCGGCGTTGACAGACCCATATGCCCCATCCACTTTTCAGGTGTTTGTTGGTGAAAATCCCCAACCAGGTCAGGAGTGGGTCATCGAAAAAGATGTACCGTTTGGCCCGAAACTCGTGCATGTGGTCTCAATAAAAAGAATTCAAAATGATTTTGGGATGAACGGTTACGAGATCACCTTTATCTACGATTCCAGCCTTAGTTTTTCCTATGATATCGCCGGCGGTGTGCCTAATGGCGGCGGTGGCGGGGGTGGCGGTGTAAATGGCGCTCTATCCACGATTGTCGAAAGTTACATGGGCGTCGTACCCACGGGTAATCTATCTGTACAGCTCTACGGTCAGGGAGTGGAATCCATCCAGGGTCCGTGGCAGGTGATTTTGGCAGAGCCAGTTTATTAAATCAATGATATGGGGTTGGCGTAAAAACCAACCCCCTCCTATTTTTCAGCGAGCAGTCCACACACCTTCGTGAAAAGGATAGATTGACGAAACAGAAGGGTAATAGCGTTTGCATAAAATACTGGCGGTCAAAAAGATGAACCGCCAGTATTTATTATTAGGCGTAAATTGGTCAATTGGCAAGCAAATGTCTTCCGCATATCAATAACAAAATTCTATGGAACGCCTTTCCTGTAGGTTATCAACGCTGGGAGTGAATGTGTGTCCATTAGGGTATTTGATCTCATTCCTCGATGAGAAATGCTGAACTTAAAAATCAAAACACCAGATTGCTCTGATGGCCCTTCATCTAGGAACGGGCAATGAATTTAGGGATTTTCCCCACCTACCATAGGATCTACCTAACTATGCCTGGCCTTTTGAATTGTTGCGTAAAAAATGGACTTATGTTTGAATAGGATGGAAATATGCTAGAGGTCTCTTTCAATATCTTGATGTTCCAGAAATACCGGAGGTATTGGGTGAATCTGCAGAGAAGTCTAAGTATGAGTTCCTGATTTGCTATGATTTTTTGTTTACAATAGATAGCGTTTCCAAACAAAGATGAATAACCCAGCCCCAAATAGAATATACAGGATTCCCACCGCTAGTAGAAGAGATGCTAAGCAAGTTCCGACACTTTTTTCAGACTCCACACCAACCGGATTCGTTGCGTTGGGCGTGGAAGGTCCATTTGGTTCTGGTGTCTGGGTTATGGATGAGAGCAGAGTGGGTGACACTTCCTGCATGGATATTTCACCCGGAGTGACAGTTGGAGAAGCACTACCTGCCAGAGGATCATAGGTCGGATTTCTGGTGGAATAAAAATAAGACTGCGTATTTGTTGGTGTAACCGTAGTCGTTGAGTAGATATGTTTGCTAGTGGGAGAAGGGGTTAATGTGGGAGGATTACCAATCGCATAAATTATGCCTGGTCCAATCTGAATCAATCCAAATCCGAAATAACTGTCCCAACCAGCGGACCCTAGATCTTTGGCAGTAGACTTAATGATATTTACAATTTGAGAGGAACTTGTTACTTCAGGTAAACTCCACAACAGAGCGGCAAATCCTGCCACCATGGGCGTTGCCATTGAGGTACCTGATAGTGTAGTATATGAATTGCCCGGATACAAGCTTAAAATGGAGACCCCGGGGGCGACTACATCAATACCTGAACCGGTATTTGAAAAACTGGCATGCTGGTTTGCCGAATCCGTAGCACCAACAGCGATCACCCCGCCAAACGAAGCTGGATAGAGAATGACGGATGCGCCGCTATTACCCGTGGCAGCCACCATGACCACTCCAAGAGAGACAGCATAATTGACTGCGCTTTCTAAAACTTCAGAATATTTCGTGCCGCCGATGCTCATGTTGATCACTTGTGCGCCGTGATCCGCGGCATAACGGATCGCTTCTGCTGTGTCTGCATAAGAACCGTTCCCGTAAGCATCCAGAACACGCAGAGGCATGATCCGCCCTCCCCATGATATTCCTGCAATACCGCTGCTGTTATTGGTAACCGCCGCGATGATCCCCGCCACATGCGTACCATGGCCATTTGCATCTTGTGGAATGTTATCTTCTTCAATATAGTCATATCCCGGTACCAGCTTGGATGCCAGGTCACTATGCGCCAGGTCCACGCCTGTATCGAGAACCGCCACGATTATAGCCGGCGATCCAGTCTCATAATCCCAGCCCTGCGGTGCGCGGATATTGGTTAAATAATACTGACTATTAACATACTCGTCGTTGGGAACGGTTTCCAACAAGGAAATCTCGTAATTTGGTTCTGCAAAAACCACGTCAGTGCGGCTTTGCAGTTCTGCCAACGCGCCGCAATAATTGGCTTTACTTACCTGCAGAACGCTGGTTTTTCCACCCTCTTCATTTGTCGAACTATTTACCAGTGAATATTGCACCGAGGGATAGGGCATTGGTGAAGTTTCATAACCGACTACGATCTGATATTGGTAGACATCATCCAGATTGCAAGTGACTTGAGTCTTTGTAGCCAAAGCGGTTTTGGTGGCAGTCGGACTGGAGGTGATCGTTACCGTGGGCGTGATTGTGTTCTCAATGGTTGCAGTGGATGTTTCTGTTGAATTCGCGGTTGCAGTGGAAGTATCTACAGAGATTTCCGTTTGGGTTAAAGTCGGAGTGGATACTTCAATCGTCTCAGTTACAGTGGGGGTATCAGTGGATGGCAGCAATTCACCACCCTCCTGGGCGAGTACCGGTAAGAAAGATGCCAGGAGAAAGAAAAAACAGAAAACTAGAGAAAATAACACCGTCAATGGTCTGTTCATAAGAACTAATTTGTTTCCATATTTCTGCAAGAAACATCCCAGGAGTATTCTGAATTGATCGACAATTTCCGGTTCCTCATTATAACCGGCTTTTTGGGGATCATTTTTCGTGAGAGTTCCAAGACATATTAATACGGGAGCTTGTTCCTCAAGCTCCCGTATCTTTTCATGTCTACAAAGGGATTCCTAATGGATCTTTGTGAATTTCAGTATCGGTGACCAATCGCTAATTCCCGTTGTCGTATACGTACGCATGCGCCAGTAGTGAACACCATCCTGCAGAGCTTCGCCCACTATTGGCGTGTAACTCACGGATACTGGCCTATCAAAAGTCCTTACCACGGTCGAGCAATCAGGATCGCTGCATACCTGAATCTGGTATCCGGTCGCACCCGTCTGAGCCACCCAGGTGAATAGCGGTCTGTCGGTTGTGATGTAAATTCCATAGGCAGGTGTTTTTTGAGGGGTCACAATGAAGGATCGCACAACAGACCAGTCTGAAGGATTACCCGCCTTGTCCTCATTCATGGCGCGCCAGTAATAAATTCCAAAATCGAGTTTGTTCGCAGCAGGTAATATAACACTGGTCGAAGTGCCAGTGCGGCTGAAATCAACGCTGCTGAATGACTCGTCGTCGTCGATCTGGAATGTATAAGTTGACGCGCCTGCTACTGCCAAAATGCTCAGAGTCGGTGTTTGGGTATTGACGATGGCATTGTTCAATGGGTTGGAGAGCACCGGGGCTGCCTGCGGCATAGTATCCACGGTAAAGGTCCGTGCTATTGACCAGGCTCCCGCGATACCAACGTTGTTGACAGATTTCACCCGCCAGTAATACAACCCGTCTGCAAGCTCATTGGTTGTGTAATTTGGATCAAAAACGTTATCCTCGCCAACCATCAATGCGCTGGTAAATGTAGCACCCTTGTTGACTTGAACAACATAGCTTGCGCCATCGCGGATGCCCCAGCTCAGGTCTACCGTGTTGTCTGCGGTTACCCACGCGCTTAATGGAGCACTAAGCACAGGTGCGGGAATTGCTGGCAGGGAGACAGTAAAGTGGTAGAGGGACGAATCCTGTTGTCCGCCCGGGGTATCCATGACCACTTTCCAGTAGTAGTTGCCGGGTAATAAGGCATCGGCCAGGCTGGGTGTGTATGTGGTGGTCGTGAGCAAACCACTACTTAAAGCTTGATCTGTCTGTAGGTCATCGGTGTATACGGATAGTGTGTAACCTGTCGCAAGTGGGTATGCTGCCCATGTAAAGACAGGTCTGGCTGTCGTCGCGGTAGTGACCACCGCATTTGGCAGGGGTGTCTTCTGATTAGTCACGTAGAATAACGTAGGCGCGGACCAACTCGAGGAATTTCCCGCAAGATCAGTGGCTTTCACATGCCAGTAATAACCCCCGATCCCCAGCGCTTCTGCACCCACCGGCGTATAGTAAGGTAACGTCACCTGCTTGGACCAGCGCACATCCGAACAAGCAGCATCATTGCACACTTCGAAGACATAATACTTCGCCCCTAACACCGCCTTGGCTGTCAGTTTTGGGATATAAACATTTACTACCGTGTCAACTGCCGGTGATACCATCGCCGGGACGGCTGGTGGTGTAGTATCGATGGTGAGCGTGCGGGCAGCAGACCAGGCACCCGGCGAGCCAGCTGCATTTTTCGAGCGTACTCGCCAGTAAAGCAATCCATCCGGCAGAGTCATTGTCGTGTAACTGGTGCTTGGCGTTTCAATAACAGAATCAACGATCGCGCTAAAGCTTGAATTGCTGCTGACCTGTAGGTCATAATATTCTGCGCCAACAACCGTTGTCCAGGTAAAGGTTTTCTCCTGGATCGCGCTCAATATCCCGCTGACTGGAGAAACCAGGACCGGTGCGGCAGGTGGTGAGGTTGTTACAGTAAAACTGAAAACTGGTGTTTCAACCGTGCCGCCGCTTGTGTTGGCCGTCAAGTACCAGAAGTATTGCCCCGGCATTAAGGTCTGTACAATCGTGGGAGTGTACAAGAGCGTATTGCCTAACGTCACATCCCATACAAGAACGTCTATATCGTCTTTTACATACAGGTGATATCCCGTCGCGCCTGGATAGGCCGTCCAGGTGAAGACTGGCCGGGTAGCGGTGACAAACGCTCCATAAGCAGGTGTTTTTTGAATCGTAACCATGAAACTGTTGTTACCAGACCAGGGAGATGCATTTCCAGCCGCATCGATGGATCTCACCCGCCAGTATAAGGTTACCAGGGGCAGGCGTTGACCTGTCAACACCTGGTAATATGGAGTGATCGGTGAAACGTCGAGCAGTGTTGAACTGAAATCATCGAGTTCTGCCACCTGGAAATTGTAATACTTTGCTCCAGTGACAAGCCCCGTCGTAAATTTCGGCAGTGGGGTTGAAATGATGCTGTTATTGGCTGGCAGTAGCATCGCCGGAATTGCCGGGGCTGCTGTATCCAGGATAATTGTCCTCACCAAAGACCAGGGACCAGTCTCGCCCAGGTCATTGACAGCCCTAACCCGCCAGTAATAGGTGCCATCACCGCTGGTGGCAACGTCGGTATTAGGATCAACGATACCACTTTGTTCATCAACGATGCTGGTGAAAGTGGCGACCTTGCTGATCTGCACGGTGTACGTGACAGCGTATGGCACTGACATCCAGGACAAGTTCGGGGTGGCATCGTTAAGTGGAGTTCCCGTGGCAGGTGCAATAGCAAGCGGTGCCGCTGGAAGTGGCGCTAGAATGGTCACCGATCTCGGAGCACTGTAACCGCTCCAGTTACCCGCCGCGTCTCTGCTCTTCACGTGCCAGTAGAACTTACCCAGTGGTTGGGTTGGCGGGATGAATAATGCACCGGTAAGTTCAGTTGAGGTGTACACATCCCCCGTTGAAAAATCTTCGGTATCATCATATTCGAAGATATAAGCCGTTCCCGTGGGAGGTACCATCCAGGTATAAGCAGGCGTACCCCGTACCCAGGCAGTATCCGCTGGGGTAAGCAGGGTAGGTGCAGCCGTTGGGTTGGTGTCCAGGGTGAAAGCCCGGGTGGTGGACCAGGCGCCGAATTCGCCGCGTGAATTGAGCGTTCTTACGCGCCAGTAGCGCAGACCATCCGCTGCCAATGGGGTGGTTGGGGTGTAGATCGGATCGTCAACCAGGTCAGTTACATCGATGGGTGCGGTAAACGTGCTGGTATTGTCGATCTGGATCTCATACGCGTTGTCTGCAACTGCTATGACATCGTTCCAGGTAAAAGTTGGGGTAGTGTCATTGGTGTAGCTGTTTGCTGCTGGCAGGGTGAGCGTCGGTGGTGCAAGCAGAATGAAATTGCCTTTCAGGGATGTATCTGTTGTTATATCGAAAGTGTATGGATTGAGTGTAGATACCTCAGCATTTCCACCATCCAACCACTTTACAAAGCCGTAGGTGCTTGCCCGTGTGGCGGTGAGGGTGATCGCTGTATCTTCAGCATACAATTTATTGGTACCGATCGTGCAATTTGTCGCCGGGCTTGCCGTGATCGTACCGCCCGTGGTTTGGGTCAGTGTTAGTTTGTAGCAGGCTGCCAGGTCGGTATTCAGATGAAGAAGTCCGCCAACCTTCTGGATCTCTACATCTGGTTTGTCTTCAGTATGGATCCCGAGAGATTGAATGTTGAGGTTTTCATAACTGCCATAGGCATACTGCGTAACTTCGATGTAATAGGTTTGCCCGCTTTTTACGGAGAGCGTTACCTTCGATTGTGCTGTGTAGAAGCCTATTCCAGCATTGTAATAGTCGTCGCTCATCGCGACGTTGCTGAGCGCACCGCTGGAACCCTGCCAGACTGACAACACCGTATCGTAATCACTGTCAAAGGTATCCAGGGTCAGCAAACCGTCTGCCTCGGCAACGTATTTGTACCAAACCGAAGCATAGCCCTTTGAATTCAGGTTGGGAATGATCGGGTCGGATGCTTGAGTGGTAGCGCCCAAGGTATCAACATCTGTATAAGAATAGGGATTGTCAAGCAGTGAGGGCAGCACTTCGGGTGTCGCAAAATTATCATTGGATGTTGGATGATCAAGTAGACTGTAAACTTCAAAGTTGGCTGTATCGGTGTTCATCCCGCCGCCGTAGGGACCCAGGTCGATCGATTCAGATATCTCCCATAAACCTGCTGTGCTGGAGGTTGAAAATGAAAACTCAGCCGGATTTCCGATATTCTCATATATTGGTGTTACGCTCGTAGACCAGCCGTCTAAATTGGAAATTGTATAAGTTGGATACGGCCTTCCCCAGACCCAATCCTGCGCGGACACATCAGGTATGTTTGCGGTGGATTTATGATAAATATTTCCATCTTCACTTGTGAAGGTGGTGAGTTTCTCCTTCAAATCCGCTTGATCAGCCGAGCTTAATCCGCCAATCCCGGAACTCGAATAGCCACTATATCTCAGGTAAGTTAAGGAATTGCCATAGGCATCCACAATGCCTGGCCTGGCAACCGCCCGCCCCTCATCCAACCGGATTGGCGCGTTCTCGACATAAGGAGTCACACTCAACGCTCCGCCGATCTGGTAGGAATGAGCCGCACCTCCCTCAATAGGGAAAGATCCATTTTCCAGATGGAACTCATAGGTCCAGTTAAGATTTGAACTATCAGACTGATCAAAATCAAAGTAAGCCGTGGGGATAATAGTACCGGCTGGCGCTGCAAACGTAATGGTACTGCCGCTATTTACTCCCATATAATGTCCATAATGATCAGGACTGTAGAGATAAACATAGCCATTGGTGATCCCGGTAAGGTCAAAATTGAAGGTGTCCCGCGCTAAGGCGGAAGCATCCAATGTCACTGTTACCGCACCACCGGATGGTACATTATTCGTTGCTGCCGGTTGGTAGACTTCAAGCCCTTCTGCCGAACTGGCAGCAAAGAAACTGTAAGAACCAGCCGGAAGATAATAAGTCTGCATCCCGCTAGCAGGAGTCCCCGAGAAGAATCCTGACAAACCATTATTGGTCTGGTTGACAATTGCTATTCTGTCAGTGGCAACCTGGGTACCGGCCGTATTCTTCACCTTTATTGATACCTTTGGCAGTGCAGGTGAAACAGGTGCATAGTAACTCGCAGCAGTCGTTGAAACTGAATTTGAGCTGGATGCGATACTGTAGCTGCCAGTGGTGTAAATTTTATAGGTTCCTGATGGAACACCGTCATACAAATAACCTTGACGCAAACCGCTATAATCACCCCAGCCCCCTCCCACATAATTCCCGCTAGAATTAAGAATATCCAGGTAACCTTCGTGCATAGCCCGACCGTCACCCTCAATACCCACACCGCAGATGTAACCGCCTGGGCAGGTTTCCTTGTAGATTGAGAGAGACAGGTTGCCGCCGGTGATGCTGGAGGTACTGATCAGGTAGGTCGATCCCGCCACAGTACTGAAGGAGAGCCTGCTCCTGTACGAAGATGTTTTATCGGTCTCGCCGCAAATCACCGCTGTGCGCGCCGTGGCGCTCACCTTTTTAAGCACGGTCAGGTTGGGTGAATAATCGCTGCCGTACGAGTCTAAAGTGTATATGCCGCTGCTTGGCGCGATGAAGGAATACCAGATGCTGGCTCCGCCAGCCGCGATATCTGCCGAGTTGCACACGTTTACCGGGTCTGCAAGCGTTGTGCTGCCGTTGGGATCACTGATGCTGGCGTCAATCGAACTATGATTATAGGTTGTTCCCAATGCCATCGGTATCGCATTTGTCAGAAGGTCGCTGCCGGCAGGAGCTGCCAATACCTCAAAATTGGTTGAGCCGGTTTTCAATCCCCCAAAATAAGGACCCAGGTCTATTGATTCTGTGACATTCCAAATGCCAAGCGGGCTCGA
>CAZSGL010000066.1:0-11640 GCA_964606265.1 uncultured Anaerolinea sp.
GGCGTCACCCTGGTGCAGAGCCTCGACGAGGTTCTGAAGTACTATGTCGGCCAGACCGAGCGGGTGTCGGCCAACCTGCAGAAGGAGCCGGATCAGGTCAACGATCCGCGCTACTCCAACCCGCTGTCCGGCTGGTACTGGCAGATCGCCAAGATCGTGGACGGCAAGTTCGAGCCGATCTTCAGCTCCGGCTCGCTGTTCGTCGAGAAGCTGCCGCGCGTCGGCGAGGGCAGTCCCGCCGATCCGGAGGCGGTGCGCTCGGGCTACATGCCGGGACCGGCCGGGCAGTCGCTGCTGGCGCTCGAGCAGCAGATCGATTTCGGCGAGAACCAGGTCTACGTCGTCACCGTGACGGTGCCCGAATTCGAAGTGCTCGGCTCCACCTACCGCTTCGTCGCCCGCCTCGGTGCCGGCTTCTTCGCGCTGGCGCTCGGCCTCGTCGGCATCATGCTCTACCAGGTCCGCTACGGCCTCCGCCCGCTGACGGCGATGCGCGAGCAGCTGACGGCGATCCGCGAGGGCTCGGCCGGCAAGCTCGAGGGCCGCTTCCCGGACGAGATCGCGCCGCTTTCGGCCGAGCTGAATCTGCTTCTCGACTCCAACCGCGAGATCGTCGAGCGCGCCAGAACCCATGTCGGCAATCTCGCGCACGGCTTGAAGACGCCGCTCGCCGTGATCGCCAACGAGGCGCGCACCAATCGCGGCCCGTTCGCCGACAAAGTCGGCGAGCAGGCCGACATCATGGGCAAGCAGATCAGCCACCACCTCGAGCGGGCGCGGCTCGCCGCCGGCGTCGCCGCGATCGGCGCCGTGACCGAGGTGAAGCCCGTCATCGAAAGCCTCGCCCGCACCATGACGAAAGTCTATCGCGACCGCGATCTCGAGATCGACGTCGCGGCCGAAGATCTGAAGTTCCGCGGCGAGCGTCAGGACCTCGAGGAGATGGTCGGCAACCTCGTCGACAACGCCTGCAAATGGGCGGACGCGAAGGTGGCGATCGAGATCGTCCCCGAGCAGCGGCCGGACCCCAATGCGCGCTCGTTCTTCCGCGTCTTCGTCGACGACGACGGGCCGGGCCTCACCAGCGAGCAGTGCGAGGAGGTGCTGAAGCGCGGCCGGCGGCTCGACGAGACCAAGCCCGGCTCCGGCCTCGGCCTGTCGATCGTCGCCGACCTCGCCCGCCTCTACGGCGGCAAGCTGACGCTCGGCACCGGCCCCTCGGGCGGCCTGCGCTGCGACCTGCTCTTGCCGGCGGTGTGAGGGACGGCCCCGGTGGCCTCGTCTTGTGGGAATCGCGTGGAGGAAAGGGCCTGGACCCCTTTCCCCTTGCTCCCCCTCGAGCGCAGCCGTTACCACCTATGGGCGTTCCATCTCCACGCCGGAACTTGCTCCCGCTGGCCCGGTTCATATATCGTCGATGCAGCCTCCAGTTGGGGGCCCGATTGCTCGCGCCGCGAGCAGCTCTCGGGTGACCTCACGCCAGATGCGGTACTGCAATTGCAGGAATGGAGACGCGAATGAATGTGATCGTTGCGCGGTGGAGGCACGCGCTTCGCTTGCCCTTCCCTGCCGCGATTGAAGCATTCCGGAGGATCGTATTCCGCCGCAGTGCGCCACAGCCGTCGGTTGACTCGCAGGTGCCGAGCCTGGATGAACTGGTTTCGCGCATCACTGGTATTTTCCAGCGTAAACCTGCGCAAACTTTTCAAACCGCCAGGCAGCGGCCTCTTCCGCCGGTTTCTACCTACGACGAACCCCGTTATAATTCAGAATTGCCGCAAGGCTTTAACGCGCTTGACGATCAGTCAGATTCTGGGCAGGGAGATTACCGCCCGCTTCGCAAGGAAGTTGGCGCGCGTTCGCCGTCCACTCGCTCAACCATCCAGGGCTCCACGAACCAATCCGTTGAGCCTCTCATTGCCTCGCCAGTGGTGAGGATTGGCGTGGGCAAACCCGAAGCCCCCTGGACCATTCCCGCCGTAGCAGATGTGCTTGATCCGGCAACCCCGGCAGCCATCCAATCTCATTACGACAAGGATCGCGCCCGCATCATTGAAGAGACCCTGGCGTCCTTCGGGGCTCCCGCGCACATCGTCGAAATCCATCGCGGACCTGCGGTAACCCAGTTCGGCGTCGAGCCTGATTTCATCGAGAATCGCGCCGGGCGCACCCGCGTGCGTGTTGCCAAGATCGTCGCTCTGGAACACGACCTTGCGCTCTCGCTCGCTGCTCCCAGCATCCGTATCCAGGCGCCTGTGCCTGGCAAAGGGTACGTGGGTATTGAAGTCCCCAATAGTGAATTAACCCTCGTCTCTTTGCGTGAACTGGTGGAGACTGAAACTTTCCGCAAGGTAAAATCAACTTTACGCTTTGCCCTGGGCAAGGATGTAGCCGGCAAGCCGGTTTGCGCTGATCTGGCGGCTATGCCCCATCTGCTCATCGCCGGAACAACCAATTCTGGTAAATCCGTGTTGGTGAACGCCATCCTTTCCAGCCTGCTGCTCAACAACACTCCTGCTGAACTGCGCCTTCTCCTGGTCGATCCAAAACGCGTGGAGCTCACCGGTTATAACAGCATCCCGCACTTACTGGCTCCCGTGGTGGTGGATGCTGAAAAGGTGACCGGCGCTCTGCAGTGGGTTCTGCGTGAAATGGACCAGCGTTACAAGAAGTTCGCCGGCGCTGGCGCCCGCAATATCACCGACTACAACCGCAAGGGGGACGAGAAGATTCCCTACCTGGTGATTGTCATCGACGAATTGGCTGATCTGATGATGCTTGCCCCCGACGAGACCGAGCACAACCTCACCCGTCTGGCGCAGCTTGCCCGTGCCACCGGTATTCACTTAATTGTCTCCACCCAGCGCCCCTCCGTGGATGTGTTGACCGGCTTGATCAAAGCCAACTTCCCTGCGCGCATTGCCTTCATGGTCGCCTCAAACACCGACAGCCGCGTCATCCTCGACCAGCCCGGCGCGGACCGTTTGCTCGGGCGCGGGGATATGCTCTACCAGGCACCAGACGCGCCTTCACCCGTTCGCCTCCAGGGAGTGTTTGTCTCTGATCCTGAAATTCAACGCCTGGTGGATGCCTGGCGCGTCATCGCATTGAACCGCTCCGCCCAGGGCGCTGAGATGCCTGAGAACCACGCCATCGAAATGATTCCGGCAGGTGTCCCGCTTAAGCAGGGCGCGCTCTTCGGTGATTCTGAGCCAGGCGGCGACCCTCTCCTCAAGGATGCCATTGAAATTGTCCGGCGCGAGAAAAAAGCCAGCATCTCCTTGCTCCAGCGAAAGATGCGTGTAGGCTACACCCGCGCTGCCCGCCTGGTGGATACTCTCGAAGAGCAGGGCATCATCGGTCCGCAGCAGATGGGCTCCCAGGTGCGCGAAGTATTGGATTACGGCGACATAGAAGAAACCCCCACACCAACTGACTAATCTTTATTTCACGCAGAGCAGCTGAGAAACGCAGAGAAACCTTTTTGGAAAGAATCCGGAGATTTTGTGAAGGAAGTAAACGAAATTACTGGAATTATTCTTGATTGTTCGATGAACATCCATAAAGAACTCGGTCCTGGTCTATTGGAATCGGTATATGAGATCATACTGGCTGAAAGACTTAGACGCAATGGTTTGCATGTTGAGACCCAAAAACCAATCACATTTATTTTTGATAACTTAACTTTTGATAATGGTTTTAAGGTGGATTTATTGGTCGAGGGTTTGGTCGTTATCGAATTAAAATCTATAGAATCACTTTCTCCAGTTCATTACAAACAAGTACTGACTTATTTGAAAATTATGAATCTCCAGGTCGGTCTTCTTATTAATTTTGGAGCTCCAACTCTTAAGCAAGGTTTTCATCGTATCGTGAATCATTTCAAACCAGTCCTTCTTGATTCCTAACTGCAAATAAGAAAATTTAAAAAAAACTTCAAAAAGTATAATTATCCTTTTCAGTTCGTTTCTTCCTAATAAATATATAAAAAGCTTTTCCCCAAGACACTATGCGTCTCAGTGTGAGACCAGATCGCCCGTAAAACGTCCTCAATCGAAAATCTGACAAAATAGCCAACATTTATAACAAGGGTTTTTCCATATACTCTCTGCGTCTCAGCGTGAGAGCGATCTTGATCACTTGTAATATTTATGAATAATGTTATAATAATTATAAATATTATAAACGCAACTTGTGGAGGTGACAATGAACGCTACTAAAATTCTTATGGAAGAACACGAAATAATCCTGCAGGTGCTGGATACGCTTGAATTGGAACTGGCAAAAATTAAAACCGGCAAATCCAAGCCGGCCTTTTTCCTTGACGCCGCTGATTTCATCAAAGGATTCGCCGATGGCTGCCACCATGCCAAGGAAGAGGGCGTCCTCTTCAAGTACATGGCAGAAGCCGGCATCCCGGCGGAAAACGGCCCCATCGCGGTGATGCTCTCTGACCACGAACAGGGAAGGTTATTCACACGCCAGATGCGTGAAGCTGCCCTCAAGTGGCAGGCGGGTGACCAATCCGCGGTGGCAGATGTTCTTGAAAATGCCAACGCATACATCCAGTTGCTGCGCGGACATATCTTCAAGGAGAATAACATTCTCTTCCCCATGGCCGACCGGGCCATTAGCCCTGAGAAATATGCCGCCCTGGATGATGCTTTCGAGCACGTGGAGCATGTGGAAACCGGCGCGGGTGTTCACGAGAAATACCTCGCCCTGGCGGAAAAACTATCTGCCATCGCTCATTCCTAATTACTGATCAACTGCCGGGTCGCATCTGACCCGGCTCTTTTTTTATATACAGCCAATGTCTCCCGCAGGGGAATCCGGTATAATTCCCCCACATGAAAATCCCCCGTTTCCATCGTGACATTGTAAAACGCAACCTGCTCATCACCGCCGGCTTTGCCTGCCTGCTGCTTGGCGCGCTTGGCATCTTTATCCCCGTGCTGCCGACCACCCCGTTCCTCCTCCTGGCAGCCGGATTATTCCTGCGCAGCTCCAGCCGGCTTTACTTGTGGATCACCCAACACCGCGTGTTTGGAACCTTCATCCGTAATTACCACCGCTTCCACGCGATCCCCCTGCGCTCAAAAGTCCTCGCGCTTGCCTTGCTTTGGCTCACCATCGGGTACTCGATCATCTGGGTGGCACATACCTGGTGGCTGCGCGCCCTGCTTTTTCTCGTTGCCGCGGCTGTGAGTGTGCATATCCTCCGCATCAGAACGCTCACGCCGTCAATGCAGGCGCAGAGTGCCGCCCACGAGACTGTCCCGCCTATTGATGAAGGTGACTTGCCGGCTGAATTGGTTCCAGTGGATCGAAAACTCAGGGGATTGGAGGAATTTGCGGAGGAGACTCTCGTTTCGCTTTCTGCACCGCCCGAAGGATGATTAACACCAGCCACGCCCCCCAGAAAATGATCAGGTAGTCAGCCGCCAGTAGAACTGCCAGCGCCGCCAGTGTGCGGTCGCGCGACTCGCCAGTCAAAAGGTTTTGGCAGTACATCGCGAACTGCGTGGACTCGCCGTCGTACCATTGGTTATACCCCATCACGCTATCCCGCGGGCAAACGACGTTTGCCGCCAGCCCGAAGAATGTCTGCGGTGCTGCTGCTGCCAGCACGCCGCCGATCGCTCCAAAACTGATCACAGCGATGAATGCCGCCTTGACCACCAGCTCGAAAAGGGAATAATCTGCAAAACGCTGTTTACCCGGCTTTTTGATCGCTGCCATCGCTTCTCCTCACATGCTCGCGCTCCATTCATTAGATTATGGCATATTAAACACCAATTTCAAATTTCTTCCTTCCATTTTCATCCTTGTAAATGATGCCATAAATGCGATAATTGTTATACTAAATGGAGCAATTGTTATTGCTTTAGGAGGACGGGAGTCTATGGCATCCAAAGCTTTTTCCATATCGCTTGATTCAGACGGAGCATCAACCGCGTTGATCCTTTCCGGTTGCATTGATAAGGACTCCGACAACAGCTTTGCCGATGCTGAAAATCAACTTCAGCATAAATCCCCCTCCGGCTTAAACGTTGACCTTTCTGCAGTGGAAGGCATGGATGGCGCCGGCCTGCAATTATTGACCATTTTCTTCATCAATCTAAGCAATCTCAATTACCACCGCCTGACCGCTATCAACACTCCTGCCTGGCTGCTCTCTGTGCTTCACCTCACGCGCCTGGATTCGCTCCTCATAATAGAACTACCCATTTCTCCTGCAGCACCTGCTGCTGTGCCGCCTGGTGATCAGGAGTGGTGTTCTCCTGTCACTCAACTGGATTGCTCGGCTCTTCCCCCGCACGCGATTGCCGTCAATACCCGCAACCGCCTGCCTCTCACGCCATTCTCCGGCTACGGACCGCTCTGGCAGCGCACCTACCGCGTGGCGCTCCCTGGCGTTGACCTCTCACCTTCGCAGGTGATGGCTGCCTGGAAGGCCAACTTCTCCGGCTTTTGGCCTCACGGAAATGACCTGCTCACACCCGGCGCTGCTCTGCAGCCCGGCATGCCGGCGGTCATCCATCTTTCCCTGCCCGGCGGGATGAAAGTTTTTACCGGTGCGCTCATCATGCATGCCAACGCTGATTCCTTTTCGCTCATGACCCTCCAGGGGCACATGTTCTGCGGCTGGATCACCTTCTCCAGCTTCGTTGAAGACGGCACACTCTTCGCCCAAACCCAGGCGCTCCTGCGCCCCGCTGACCCCGTTTTTGATCTCTCCTTCCGCCTCGGCTTCGGCACTCACGCCGAAGACGCGTTCTGGCATGCTTCGCTGCTCAATCTCGCCGCGCACCTTGGGGTCACGGGAGATGTCCTCCAGACCAACCTCCTCCTCGATAAGCGCGTCCAGCTCAGGCACTTTGGCAACCTCTGGTACAACGCTGGCATCCGTTCAGTCCTTTACTTGGTCACGCATCCATTTACAGCCCGTAAATTAGCCCGCAGGGAGCATCCATAATGCCTCATACTGATTACGACGCTGTTGTCGTTGGCAGCGGACCCAACGGTCTTTCTGCCGCCATCACCCTTGCGCAGCAGGGCCTCAAGGTGCTCGTCCTTGAAGCGCGTGATACCATCGGCGGCGGTGTGCGTTCGGCTGAACTCACCCTGCCCGGCTTCATTCATGATGTGTGTTCCGCGGTGCATCCCCTGGCGGTCTCATCCCCGTTCTTCCGTTCCATCGACCTCGCCAAATACGGTCTCACCTGGCGCTTCCCCAAAGTCTCCCTCGCGCATCCGCTGGACCACGGCAAGGCTGTGCTCGTCCGTCCGTCCCTCGAGGAGACCGCCCGCGGTCTCGCCGTGGATGGCGCTGCCTACACCACTAGTTTCGCGTATCTCGTGCGCCATTGGGATCTCCTCGTGGAAGATTTACTCGGAACGCTGCGCGTCCCGCGGCGTCCGTTCCTCTTCGCGCGTTTCGGTCTGCCGGCGCTCATGTCCGCGGCGGGGTACGCCGCAAGCCGTTTTCGCACACCGGAAGTACGCGCGCTCTTTGCCGGTATGGCAGCTCACGGTATGCTCCCCCTCGAATCACCCGCCACGGCGTCCTTTGGGCTGGCGCTCGCCCTCAGCGCGCATGCTGTCGGCTGGCCCGTCGCCCAGGGTGGCTCGCAGCGCATCGTGGATGCCTTGGCAGCGCTCCTTACCGACCTTGGCGGCGAGATCCGCACGGGCACACCCGTCACGAAACTGTCGGAATTACCGTCCGCGTCTGCCGTTTTACTGGATGTCTCCCCCAAATCCCTCCTCGCGATCGCGGGTGACGACCTGCCCTCTGCATACCGCTCTGCGATCACGCGCTACCGCTACGGTCCCGGCGTGTTCAAGGTGGATTGGGCGCTCGATGCTCCCATCCCCTGGGCGAACCCCGACGTGAGCCTCTCCGCAACTGTGCACCTCGGCGGAACCCTGGAGGAGATTGCCGCTTCTGAGCGCTCCGTGGCGCGCGGGGAGCATCCGCACAACCCGTATGTCCTCGTCGTGCAATCCAGCCTGGTGGATCCCTCGCGTGCGCCTGCCGGCAAACACACTGCCTGGGCGTACTGTCATGTACCCAACGCTTCCACAACGGACATGCGTTCAGCCATCGAGGCTCAGATCGAGCGCTTCGCGCCCGGTTTCCGCGAGCGCATCCTGGCGGCTCACACGCGCAGCGCCGCGGATTACGAGACCTACAATCCCAATTACGTCGGCGGGGATATCAACAGCGGTTCCCAAAACCTGGCGCAGTTCTTCACCCGTCCGGCCGTCCGCTGGGATTCCTACGCCCTGCCGCTAAAGGGCGTCTACCTCTGCTCATCTGCCACTCCGCCCGGCGGAGGCGTTCACGGCATGTGCGGTTTCCACGCTGCCCGCAGCGCCCTGCGCCGTGAGTTCAAAATCAAGATATAAAAATCCGCGAAACGAGGCCAACCCCAGGGTTGGCTCATCTTGCTGATGTTTAACTGGATTACCATTACACAGTCTGCGGGATTTCTGCGGGATTTCAAGCACTGACTTGTTTAAAGGAGTGTTTGGGTAGGGGTGTAGGAGTCTTACTTACTAAGGATTTCTTCGAGTTGACTTTTTAATACCGGAAGATCTTCCTGAACTGTTCGCCATAGTAGTTTTGCATCAGTCTGAAAGTACCCATGAACCAGGATGTGCCTGGTGCCGATGATTTTCGACCAGGCGATTTGATCGTTCTGTGTTTTAAATTCCATTGTGACCTAAAAACGCAGCCTCGCCAATGATTTGCAGGTGATGGATCACCCACACTTGCAGCATTTCATCAGCCTGTCCCTCATCGATCCCTGCACTCTTTTCTTCGATTTTACGGATAGCTTCAAGCATATCCATGCAGCGCTGATGGTCGTCTCTCATAGGTCAATCGCCTCTTTTAAGATTCTCTTCCGCATTTCCCCGCTTAGACCATTTTCGGTAACTAAATCCACAGGGATTGCCAGCGATTTTTCAAGGTCAAACTGCAGCCCGCCGAGGTCAAAAAGGCTGCGGTGTGCTTCCAGATCCACCAGGAGGTCGAGATCGCTGTATTTGCCGGCGTCACCACGGGCAACTGAACCGAAAACGCGAATACGCTTCGCACCGTATTTGGCTGCGATTTGCTGGATCAAATTGCGTTTGCTTTGCAGTTCCACATAATTCATACTCTTATTATAACGATAATCCTACTACTGGTGGTATCTGCACTGCCCGCCATACTTCAACTTGAACGCGCCGGGATGATAGAATTGACGGCATGTCCACAAACTGCCGGCTTGAACGGGAAAAGCGTACCATCGCTGTGATGATCGCCATGTACCACCGCGGCGTGCACAACGCAGACCCGCTCTGCCCGGATTGCACTGCCCTGCTGGAGTATGCCCTGCAGCGCATCGAGAAGTGCCCCTTCGGAGAAAATAAGCCAACTTGTGCCAACTGTACCATCCATTGCTACGCAGGACTTAGGCGTGGCGGGGTTAACCCGCAGGATTATCGCGTGGCGGTTTTAGCCCAGCCGGAGATGCGTGAGCGGGTGCTTGCCGTGATGAGGTACGCCGGCCCGCGTATGCTGCTCCGCCACCCCTTATTAGCGCTCCTGCACCTGTGGGATGGGCGCAAACGCCGCTGTTGAGCCCTGGCGATGAAAATGAGTATTGGTCAGAGTAGGGGAGAAGGGCGTCGTTTTGTCGTTTGTCACTGAAATATCAATCCCGAATATTTGTGATTCAATACCAGGAAAAACAGTGTTCTTGTAGGGGCAGTCATCTTGAACCGCCCCTGCATTATTCGTGTTCACGCCTGATAAACTGGAAGTCTTTCAATACAATCAGGACATGCAGTAATCGATGTAATCCGATGTGTAAAAGATGCGTATCAGCGAGTGTCCGCCGGCATCCAGTAACTCCACAAACGGCGCAAACCGGCATTGTCCGGCAGAACCTTTGGATCCTCCCATGCTGCTGTCGGTTAAGACAGGCGCATCGTAATTCTGTGGATAAGCCATGCCGCTGATACTGATGGAACCCGTTGGGTTGCCATTGCAAGAGGCTCCGAAATTCCAGCACATTTCAATACCCCATGCCAGGCGGGTTGCGGTTGGGTATCCACTCCAATTCACATCAGTGGCGATGATGTTGCTAAAATCCCGCCACGTCGAAACGCCGATGCCCACCAGGGAAGACTGCGTGCTCCGTTCCAGGGCGGACATGCTCCAACTGCCAACGGTGAAGATGCCGGATTCATGCGAAACCGCCTTTACTTTTGCCGGCCCGCTGTAATAAGCGAACAAAGCATACACCCCGGCTTGAGATGGTTTGGCGCAGGCGTAAGGGCTGCCTTCCTCGCCATCGAGGTATTCAATGCTGGTTGCCAGGGTTTTCCAGACACCATCCTTTAATTGAAGGAATTTCGGCACCCAGTGGAATTGCCCGTGCCTGAAGGTGTAGCAAATTTTGGTCGGCTGGCTGAGGCTGATGCCCTCCGAGAACAATTGCAGCCATGCGGGGGCGTTCTCAGCATCTGCTTCCACATTGGTCGTCTTGAAGGATGCGCCGGGGTTACCCGGGAATACCCAGGTTGGCGTATAGGGATCTTCAACCAGCGGGGAGGCTTTCACCGCTCCCGGGGCGGGGGTAAACACCAGCCCGAGCACCATCAACAAACCGACGAGACTGTAGACAGCTTTTTTCATAGGGACTCCTTTGCCATCAATTGGGTTTCTTACGTACTTGCCTGATAGTTAATTATACAAAAATTGAACTGCAAGTCAAAACAAAAAACCATCATTTGCCAATATGCCGGCCCGCGCGTGCACCGGAGACGAGTTCGCGTTCTGGCGCGAGCAGGGGGTAAGGGAGTGAACGAGGAAAAACTTTATATTGCCTTACACTCGAAATAGCGAGCGTTGTGATGCATTACGACACCCCGTGTCTGTTCCAGAGCTTCTTCCCTTAGGCAATATTTCATCTGTAGATAGGTGGAAAAAAATAAGATTGTTTCTTTCTATGGCAGAATTGTGAATCTAATTTAGACAAATGCAATTTCAATAATATACCTATCAATATGTCAATATAGGTTTCCGAAGAGGCAACAATTCGGTTGATATTAGTTTCATTCCATTTCGATCGTTAACGGACAAAGGAATACCAAAAATTCCCAATTCTAGTATTTTATTTGATACTGGAATATATGCTCGATTTAAGATTCTTCCTCTATTAATTAATTTAGTGTATGTTCGGTCGGTCAGTGGATAAACCAGAATACTGACTATTCGTTTTTTACTAAATAATGAAGCATACGCAAGAATTTGATGGATATCATGTCGATGCTCTTCTTGTAATTCCTTAGACAATTCACGATATTTTGTATCATCCAGCTCTTCATATAGATGTTTATATTTTGCATCGAAAATGTATATTGTGTCTTCAGCCTCCACAACGATATCAGGTATTAATGCAGAAAAACCTCGATTGTTTTGCATATCCCAATATATTGTTTTCCGAGAAGTATATTGCCGGCTTGTTGTGACCTTTCCCCCAAATTGGCTTGCCCACGCTCGGACAATAGCCTCAACCCATTTTTCAAATAACTCACTCATTACCAATTTCCATCAAAGACCATCAGGCTCGCTTTGAC
>CAZSGL010000067.1:0-11590 GCA_964606265.1 uncultured Anaerolinea sp.
AAGCCTCACGACGATTGTTGGAATCTTAAGCAAGATTTCTGGTAGATAAAAGGCAAAAAAATGGGAATGGACACTTTTTGGATGCAAAATTCGCGCGAACTGGTTGACTGCGCGATGGGTCGTATCCCCGCATACCTGGTGATTAAGAACGGCAAGTGGGTATGTGTGCAAACTGGGGAGATGATCCCCAATACGGATGTTGCCATCCGCGCTGGAAGGATTGCTTACGTGGGTGAAAATGCAGACCATACCATTGGCGGGCAAACCAGGGTGGTAGATGCCATGGGCAAATTCCTTGTCCCTGGTTTACTTGATGCTCACATGCATGTGGAATCAGGCATGGTGACAGTTACAGAATTCGTTCGCGCAGTGGTACCTCATGGAACCACGGGGATGTTTATTGACCCGCATGAGATTGCCAACGTATTTGGACTGCGGGGAGTGCGCTTAATGGTGGACGATGCAGCGGTTCAACCCATTCATGTATTCGTGCAAATGCCTTCATGCGTTCCGTCGGCTCCGGGTCTCGAGACACCGGGAGCTGTATTGGGTCCAAGCGAAGTGGCAGAAGCAATGACCTGGCCGGGAATAATTGGTTTGGGCGAGATGATGAACTTTCCCGCGGTCGTCAGCGGGGATGATAAGGTACACGCTGAGATGACAGCCACGCGCAATGCCCGAAAGGTGATCGGTGGGCATTATGCATCCCTGGATCTCGGCTTACCTTTCGCGGGGTATGTGGCAGGTGGTCCGCAAGATGACCATGAAGGAACCCGGGTGGAAGATGCAATTGCGCGCGCTCGCCAGGGGATGAAGGTGATGATGCGGTTTGGTTCCGCGTGGCAGGACGTGGTTACCCAGGTGAAAGCGATTACGGAAAATGGGCTTTCTCCTCGAAGCTTTATGCTTTGCACTGATGATTCACAGGCTGAAACGATCCACCGTGAAGGGCATATGGACAGGGTGATCCGGCATGCTGTCCAGGTAGGTCTGGATCCAATGACAGCCATCCAGATGGCCACAATCAATACTGCCGAGTATTTTGGTGTTTCGCGCGAGATCGGGTTGATCGCTCCAGGACGCTACGCAGATATTGTGCTGGTAAATGACCTGGCGTCATTCGATATAGATTCTGTTTATTCTCGCGGCAAAGAAATAGCCAAAGCAGGGAAGTGGCTGGTGGATCTGCCACATATCGAATATCCTGCCTGGGCGCGTCAATCCATTCATTTACGCCAACCCCTGGAAGTCTCTGATGTTTCCATTCAAACGGGTAAGGACAAACAGGTTATTGTAAATGTAATCGGAATCATCGAAAATCAGGCACCTACGCGCCACCTTCGTATCACTTTGAAAACCGCTAATGGAGAGGTCAGGCAGGATATGGCGGAAGACCTGGCCAAAATTGCTGTGGTAGAGCGACACCACTCCACTGGCAGGGTGCAGACAGCGATGGTGAAAGGTTTTGGTTTCAACATTCCTTGTGCGGTAGGAACGACAGTTGCCCACGATTGCCACCAGATGATCGTTGTGGGTACCACAGATGAAGACATGGTCTTTGCCGCTAATGAATTGGCGAGGTTTGGTGGTGGTCAGGTTGTTGTCAGCCGCGGTCAGGTACTAGGAAAGATTGAACTGCCAGTGGCGGGGATATTATCCAATGAGTCTGCTGAAAATGTGGCCATACAAGCTAAAACCGTATTGGAAGGATTCAAACAGTGCGGATGTGTGTTGAACAATCCGAATATGCAATTGAGTCTACTTGGACTGGCAGTAATTCCAGAATTGCGAATAACCGACCTGGGACTGGTGGATGTCAACCTGTTTGACTTCATTCCGGTGACTGAATCAGTAAAGAGTAAATAAAAAATTAGTACTAAGAATGGATAGAGCAGTGATTGAAAAACAGAACAAACACCCATTTCAGAGACTCCAGGTGCAATTGGCTGAGTTAATCAACTCAACTCCGCCGGGGAACAGGCTGCCTGCCGAACCTGAGTTGGCAAAGATACTGGGGGTTTCAAGGGCAACATTGCGTGAAGGTATGCGCACGTTTGAAGGACAAGGGTTGATCCGTCGTCGCCAGGGTGTGGGAACTTTTGTTGTTCCTCAATCCAAGGTGATCGAAGCAGGGCTGGAAGTACTCGAAAGCATTGAACGCCGTGCCAACCGTATCGGACTAAAAGTCTCGATGGGAGCCCTGGAAGTCAAAGAGATTCTTGCTCAAATGGATGAAGCCGAAAAATTGCAGGTTGATGAAGGTACGCGTTTGATCAGTATTTCCAGGGTCATCTACACCGACAATCGACCGGTTGCTTTTCTCAAAGATATACTTCCGCCAGGGGCACTTACAGAAGAAGACCTGCAAAAAGGATTTACTGGCTCAGTATTGGATTTTCTCCTTAATAAAAACAAAATCCGTTTGGATAAATCCTTTACTGATATTCAAGCTGTGGCTGCACCATCGCCTATTGCAAAAAAACTGGAAATACAACGCGGTGATGTTCTTTTGATGTTTGCAGCCCGTCTATATAGCGAAGCCGGAAAAATCATTGATTTTTCTAATAGTTATTTTTTGCCCGGTTATTTCCGTTTTCATGTTGTACGGCGCGTAGCTAACAATGAGTATCAATTCAACGACTCAGGTGAATAGGAGGATCTACTCGTAAACTTAACTTAATCCAAAAATGGTGATTAGAATGCTATTTATCTCAGGAGGATAAAATGCGCAGTTTTGCTGGAAGAGACATACTTTCACTAAAAGAATTCGAAAGAGAAGAATTTTTTCACGTTTTTGAAGTGGCAGATGAATTGGCTCCAATCGCAAAAAGCCGAAGGAATTCTGATTTGTTGGCTGAGAAGACCCTGGTTACTGCTTTCTATCAACCGAGCACCCGCACGCGGTTGGCGCATGAGGCAGCCATGCATCGCCTCGGTGGGCATGTCACCGGATTTTCTGATGCAAAAATGACCCGTGCCGGGGATTTTTACCAGGAATCCATCAAAGACACAGTAAAGATGCTGGAGTACTATGGCGACGTGATTGTCATGCGCCATTTTCAGCAAGGCGCTCCTCACGAAGCTGCCAAGTGGGCATCCATTCCCATCATTAATGGCGGCGATGGCTGGGGTGAACATCCCACTCAGATCCTCACTGATCTGTATACTGTATTGACTGAAAAAGGGAGAATTGACGGATTGAATTGGCTGGCAGTCGGTGATATGCGCATGCGCACCATGCATTCACTTGGATATGCACTTTCACAATTTGATTGCCCGATCACCTTTGTTTCTCCACCGGATATGTCGCCGACTAAGGAATTTAAGGCTGAATTAACCCAGCTTGGAGTAAACTTCTCTGAGGCAGAACATGTGGAAGAAGCCATTGCCAAGGCTGATGTCATCCTGGTGGAGCCAGTTGTTCAACCTGATTACACCAAATCAAGGCAGGAAGCCGAGGATCATGGTTTGACACCTGCCAATTACAAGATAACCCGTCAGTTGTTGATCAAGAAGGCCAAATCTGACGCCATCCTATTGCACTCGCTGCCCCGTATGGACGAGATACCGACCGATGTGGATATCACACGATGGTCCCGATATTGGCAGGAAGCCTTCAACGGTGTTGTCATGCGAATGGCACTGCTGGCGCTCGTGCTTGGAAAGATGGAATAAATTTAAAAAGGAGTTGAAATGCAAACATTTTTACACGGTCGTGATTTGATCGGAGATCTTGATTTCTCAAAAGAAGAAGTCGAGACTGTTTTGGATGTCGCTTTTGATCTAAAACGGAAACGCGCCTTAACCGAGCTTACCCCTTACTTGAGGGATAAAGTTTTGGCGATGCTGTTCTTCTTCAGTAGTACCCGCACCCGCGGTTCATTTGAAGCAGGCATGGCTCACCTCGGTGGACACGCAGCGTTCATTGAATCCCGCACCACACAAATTTCACACGGCGATACGCCAAAGGAAATCGGCGAAATCTTTGGTCGGTATTTCGATGGAATCGCCATCCGACATGTTGATTGGAAAATCGGCAATGGATACATGAACGAAGTGGCAAAAGCTTCCCGCGTTCCTGTATTAAACATGCAGTGCGATGTGTATCACCCCTTTCAGTGCCTGGCTGACCTGATGACGATCATGGAGAAGAAGGGCAGAGACTTGCGCAAAAAAAAGATGGTGGTCTCGTGGGCTTATGCTGCCTCCTACCAAAAACCAATTTCTGTTCCGCAATCTCTGGTCTTGCAGATGCCACGCTTTGGAATGGATATTGTCCTGGCGCATCCGCCTGAATTTAAATTGATGCCCGAAATCATGGACGCTGCATACGAACAAGCGCGGAAATTTGGCGTGGGCTTCGATGTGGTGGAAGACATGGACGAAGGCTTCAAGGACGCAGATGTTGTATACGCCAAATCGTGGGGCGCATTAGTTCATACTTCAGATGCTGAAGAAGGCGCAAAGATCATCAAAAAATACGAAAGTTGGATCACCGATGAACGCCGCATGAAATTGGCTAAACCCGACGCTATTTACATGCATCCATTGCCAGCCGACCGGAACATTGAAGTTACTGATGGCGTTATGGATGGACCGCAGTCCGTTGTATACGATGAAGCAGAAAACCGCATGCACGTTCAAGAAGCCGTAATGGCTTTAACAATGTAATAAAAATATTAAAAGTGAAAGAGGAAAAAACGAAATGGCAAAAAAATTAGCAGTAGTCGCAATCGGCGGCAATTCCCTGATCCTAGACCCCAAAAATGTAACAGTTGAGGATCAATATATTGCAGCTGCGCAAACAAATAAACACATCGCAGACATGATCGAAGCTGGCTGGGATGTGGCAATCGGACATGGAAACGGACCACAGGTTGGTTTCATCCTTCGTCGGTCAGAAATTGCAGCCAAGTATGAAGGTATGCATGAAGTGCCGCTTGATGTTTGTGGTGCCGACAGCCAGGGAGCTATTGGGTATGCCCTTCAACAGACACTCCAAAATGAACTGATCCAACGCGGGATAAAAAAACCTGTCGCTACTGTTGTAACCCAGGTGAAAGTGGATAAGAACGACAAAGCCTTCCAGAATCCCACCAAGCCAATCGGTGGATTTATGGACGAGGCTGAAGCTAAACGCAGGCAGGCTGAGTTGGGTTGGAATGTGGTTGAGGATGCCGGTCGTGGCTGGCGAAGGGTTGTAGCCTCTCCCATTCCGGTGGAAGTTGTCGAGATTGAATCTGTGCGTGCGCTTATCGCCGCCGGAACAGTTGTAATCACAGTTGGTGGCGGTGGTATTCCTGTTATTGACGATGGCAAGGGTGGATGTGTTGGCACAGCGGCAGTGATCGACAAGGACTTTGCCAGCAGCCTGCTCGCCAGATTAATCAATGCAGATCTCTTTGTGATCTCGACTGCTGTGGAAAAAGTGGCCATTAACTTCGGCAAGCCCGACCAGAAATGGCTTGACAAGATGACCCTCGCAGAAGCCAAAGCCTACCTGGCTGAAGGGATTCACTTTGCCAAAGGATCCATGGCACCCAAGATCCAGGCCATCATCATGTTCCTGGAAAATGGCGGCAAGGAAGCTTTGATCACCAACCCCGAGAATATTGGACGGGCGTTGAAAGGTGAGACCGGAACCAGAGTGGTTAGAGAGTAAAGTAGTAAAAACAAGTCCTGCATTTTATGCAGGACTTGTTGCAATGCCTTAAAAATCTTAAAAATATTTGGTTTGCAGGATGGCTTCGTGTACAATACATCTATTGGATTACTACAGCAGTTTGGTCATTTTTCCCATCCATTGAATGTAAGCTAAGGTCTTTGAAAGGAGGTGCAGTAGATCAAGGAATTGTTCACTTGCTTCCGAACCACTACATTGATTTTCAAGACCAATCGTATTAATACAAGGAGAAGAAAATATGTTTGCTAAACGTGCGTGGATCTTAGGAAGTATTTTAATCATCTCGGTACTTGTGCTCTCAGCATGTACAACACCGACAGCTGCCCCAACCGCAGCACCAACACAAGCACCCGTCGTTGTTGAAACCGCAGCCCCCACCGCAGCCCCAACTGCAGCTCCATTGCCTGTTTTTGGCATGGTTCTGATCGGTTCGGCAGCAGATGGCGGTTGGAGCCAGGCGCATTATGATGCTGGTCTCTATGTAACAGAAAAAATCCCCGGTGTTGAGATCCCCTATATTGACCTTGCGGTAATTAAAACCGGCACAACTTTTGCCCAATTGGCAGATGAGCTCGTTGCCCAGGGTGCCAATGTAATTCTCTTCAATTCTGATGACATGAAAGCCGACTCAACCCAGTTTGCCCTGGATAACCCTGATATCAAGATCATCATGGCTTCTGGAGACCAGCAATGGGCTGAAGGTAAAGACTTTGTCAACCTTCCCAACATGGTCAACATCATGGGCAGAATGGAATATGGCAAGATGATCGCCGGATGCGCAGCTGCCCTCACCACTCAGACCGGCCAAATCGGCTATCTGGGACCATTGATCAATGATGAAACCCGCCGCCTGGCTGCCTCTGTATACCTTGGCGCGCGCTATTGCTGGACGACTTATCTTGAAAAACCAGTTGAAGATCTGAAATTCAAAGTGACTTGGATCGGCGGTTGGGTGAATATCCCTGGTGTTACCTCTGACCCCACCCAGGTAGCAGATGAATTCTATAACAGCGGCTACGATGTGGTCGTCTCTGGTATTGATACCACTGAAGCCCTGGTGCAGGCGAACAAAGCGAATGAAGCCGGAAAACAGGTCTGGGCAGTGCAATATGACTACCAGGGTGCTTGTGCTGCGGCTCCAAAATCCTGCCTGGGTGTCCCTTATTTCAACTGGGGTCCATTCTATACCAAATACATTCAGCAGATCATCGATGGCACTTTCGCACCAGCGTTTGAATGGGCTGGTCCGGACTGGGCTAACATTAATGATCCCGACACCAGCATGATCGGTTTTGTTAAAGGCGAAGGTTTAAGCGCTGATGCCGGCACAAAAGTAGATCAATTCATCGCAGAATTGGCTGCTGGGTTGAATTTGTGGAAAGGTCCGTTGAATTTACAGGACGGCACCCCCTATCTTGCGGACGGTGTTGCAGCTACCGATTATGAGATTTGGTACCTCCCACAGCTCCTTGAGGGTATGGAAGGTGTTTCTCAGTAATACGATTGTTACATGACGAAAAAGGGGAAGGCGATAAGCCTTCCCCTTTACCTGAATTGAGGATGGATTGACTCAATGAAAGTTGAAATCAAGAATATCAATAAAAAGTTTAAAGCAGTACGTGCAAACGACGATATTTCCCTGACCATTCCATCCGGAACAATCCAGGGAATTTTGGGCGAAAATGGAGCCGGAAAAAGTACCCTGATGAAAATCCTTTCTGGATTTTACCAGGCAGATTCCGGCAGGATTTTGCTTGATGGCAAAGTCGCCAATATACATACACCTTCAGATGCAATAAAACATGGTGTTGGCATGCTGCATCAGGACCCGCTGGATTTTCCACCTATGCGGGTGATCGACAATCTTTTAATCGGCGAAAAAGGTGGATTAATTCCCAATCGCCGCCAGGTTAGAAAATCTTTCGAAGAACTCCAATCCCGATTCAAAATTAAAATCGATCCTGACGCTTACGTGGATTCCTTGACAGTGGGTGAGCGTCAGCAACTGGAGATCCTTCGGTTATTGTGGTGCGGAGCTCGTGTTTTAATCCTCGATGAACCAACCACTGGAATTAGTGAAAGCCAAAAGGTACTACTATTTGCCACGTTGAAAAAACTGGCCAAAGAGAATGTAACCATTGTTTTTGTCTCTCATAAGCTGGAGGATGTTGAAGGTTTATGTGACCAGGTGGCAGTTTTTCGGCAGGGAAAAAACACAGGTGTGGTCAAACCTCCCTACAAATCTGACCAGCTCGTAACATTGATGTTTGGCAGACCAATTGATCCAGCCAAACGAATCGACATGTGTTCAAGCGATGAATTATTAAAAGTAACCGATTTAGCGGTCGAAGACTATCGCCTTCATGTCTCAGGGATTAACCTGACAGTTTGCCGGGGAGAAGTGATCGGTTTGGCTGGAATGGAAGGATCCGGACAGCGGTTATTCCTGCAGGCTTGTGCAGGTTTACGAAGGACTGTGGGTGGAAAGATCACGTTAGCCGAGGCGGATTTTACAGGAAAACCGTATCACTTTTTTATGAAGAACCGGGTAGCCTACGTGCCAGCTTCACGTCTTGAAGATGGATTGGTTACTGGTCTGACTTTAACTGAACATTTCCTCCTTTCCGATGAGCAGCATGGCATGTTTATTGATCGCAAAAAAGCTGTTGAGACTGCTGCCAGGAAGATCAAGGACTTTTCAATCAAAGGAGTACCCGAAATTCGTGTCGAACAATTATCCGGTGGTAATCAGCAACGCGCCTTGTTAGCCTTAATGAAAGACCCTTTAAAATTATTGCTGCTGGAACATCCAACACGCGGTCTGGATATTGAGTCAACGATGTGGATCTGGGGAAAACTCAAAGAAAGATGTAAGAATGGAACAGCAATAATCTTCATTTCATCAGATCTTGATGAGATCCTGACTTACAGCGACAGAGTGGTGGTGTTTTATGGTGGAAAAACATCCCAACCCTTAAAAGCTGATGAAACAGAGGTTCACCAGTTGGGCCAACTAATCGGTGGTATGGGTTGGGAACAGAAATGGCAGGTCGAAAATGCGTAAAGGTAATTCCCAATTAATGAAATTCGGGTTCCGTTTTCTTGCTGTGGTCCTGGCATTGTTTTTCACGAGTATTATGCTTGTGATCGCCAAAACGAATCCGATCGAAGCATATAAAAACCTGCTGGAGGGATCGCTGGGTTCAGTGCGGAGCATCACCAATACCTTAGTTGTATGGGTACCGTTGTTACTCGCAACATTAGGTTTGCTCTTTACTTATGCCACAGGTTTATGGAATATTGGGATCGAAGGACAAATCATTCTGGGTGCCATATTTTCAACGTGGGCATTGCGTCTCTTGCAAACGACAGCAGTTCCACCCGGGGTTGCAGTGATCCTTGCCATCCTCGCTGGCGTCCTTGGCGGGGCGATTTGGGCAGCACTTGTGGGATTGCTGCGGATCTATGGTGGTGTGAACGAGATTTTTGGAGGATTGGGATTAAATTTTGTTGCCACTGCCCTGACGATCTGGTTGATCTTTAGCCCGTGGAAAGTCCCCGGCGTGGCATCGATGAGTGGAACGAAACCATTTGATCAAGCCTATTGGCTAACACAAATTGAGGGACTGCGTCTCAGCCCATGGGCTATTGTCATCGGTGTAGTCAGCCTGGTGTTGGTATTCCTGGTGCTCCAGGGGACTTATTTCGGCTTGCGGCTTAAAGCAGTTGGAAAAAATGGCAAAGCAGCCCACTTGCTTGGCATCCCCACCACCGGTTACCTGATGACTGCTTTTATCATCTGCGGTTGTTTCGCAGGCCTGGCAGGAGCCATCCAAGTAGTAGGGGTTTATCACCGCCTTGTACCATTGATCTCCTCCGGGTATGGTTACCTGGGGATGATGGTGGCAATGCTCGTCAACTTCCAACCTCTATGGGCAGCATTGGTCGCCCTTTTCTTTGCAGCATTGAACATAGGCAGTATTCAACTTCAAATCGCGCTAAAAGTGGATTCTACACTTGCTGGAGTGTTGCAGGGAGCCTTGCTGCTTTTCTTCTTAATGATGGAAGGCGTGCGGTCCAAGTATTTTGAAGCAAAACAAGGAAAACAAAATGGATGATAGTTTAATCACCAGCCTTGCAGGAGTGATCGCACTAGCCGTGCCAATCATCTTTGCTGCGATTGGCGAGACAATTACAGAACGGTCAGGCGTGATCAATCTTTCAGTTAATGGAACTCTGTTATTGACTGCGATGATCGGTTTTGTAGTTGCATTTGAAACCGAGTCCATATTGTTGGCATTTCTAATCAGCGCGCTAGTCGGGGGATTTGTCGCCTTGATCATCGCTTTTTCAAGTATTACGCTGAAGCAATCCCAGGTAGCCGTTGGATTTGTCTTGACTTTGATGTGCAGAGATTTATCTTACTTCCTTGGCAACCCTTACATGAGCAAACCAGGTCCGCGAGTGCCTGCATTGCCGATCCCTGTTCTAAAAGACATCCCCATCATTGGACCTTTATTGTTCAACCAGGATATTCTTGTTTACGCCAGTTTTATCTTGATCGGACTGGCTTATTGGTGGATATTTAAAACGCGCCCAGGATTGATGCTGCAGGGTGTTGGCGAAAGACCTGCGGCTGCATTCACGCGTGGATCAAATGTCAATCGCATGCGCTACGTTTACACCATGATCGGTGGTGCTCTGGTCGGCCTTTCGGGACCAATGTACTCACTATCGGTTAAGGCTGGATGGAATGGCACAATTTCTGGTCTCGACGGGTTAGGTTGGATTGCTCTGGCGATAACAATTTTTGGCGGATGGAATCCCTTGAGAGCTGCAGCCGGAGCTTATTTGTTTGCTTTCCTGCAATGGTTGGGGATTTTCCTGCAGCCGCAATTACCAAACATACCCTCACAGGTTTTACAGGTGGCACCTTTCCCATTAATGATCCTGGCGCTATTACTTGTCAATGTCGGTAATGCTGAATGGGTCGATCGTACGCTGGCAGGGTTACCTGAATCTGCCAGAAGGGTAATTGCAAAGGTTCTACGAGCATTACGGACATCGCCACCGGCATCCCTGGGTGTCCCATTTGAAAATGAATAGGAGAAGCATTTGTGACTCAATTTAAAGGTTATCGCTGCTCACTCTGCCAAACTGACTTTGACCCAATATCAATTATCTATACCTGTCCAAAATGCGGCGGGAACCTGGACGTCTTACTTGATTATGAAAAGATCAAGGAAAAATTCCGGGCTGAGGATCTACTTTCCCGTTCAGAGGATTCCCTTTGGAAATATCTGCCGCTTCTACCGCTCAATGACCCGGGTGGTTTTGACACTCCATTTCGCCTGTCAGGATGGACTCCGCTGTATTCTCCACCAATTCTCAAGAAAACATTAGGATTGGCTGATCTATGGATCAAAGATGAAGGAAAAAATCCGACAGCGTCATTCAAGGATCGTGCCAGCGCAATTGTAGTAGCTCGCGCAAGAGAGATCAATGCTGAAATTGTGGTCACAGCCTCCACTGGCAATGCCGGTGCCGCGCTTGCGGGGATGTCTGCTGCAATAGGACAAAAATGTATCATTTTTGCACCAAAAACTGCGCCTCCTGCAAAAGTAGCCCAATTACTGGTTTATGGAGCCCAGGTTATCCTGGTGGACGGCAATTACGATTCAGCCTTTGATCTGACGATTGAAGCAGCGAAGGAATTCGGATGGTATTGCCGCAATACCGGGTTTAATCCATTCACAGCCGAAGGAAAGAAGACTGCTGCATTCGAGATTTGGGAACAGGTATTGGTGAATCTCCCCGCTGAATCCAAACCTCTGTGCGTGTTCGTATCGGTAGGTGACGGCAACATCATTTCGGGAATCCACAAGGGATTCCTCGATCTGCAAAGGT
>CAZSGL010000068.1:0-11546 GCA_964606265.1 uncultured Anaerolinea sp.
AGGCGCTGGTAGCGGTAGCTCAGCTCGTCCACGGAGAAGGTAAAGAGCCCCTTTTCCACTAGTTGCTGCAGCATCTCGGTGCTGTTGGTGATTCCCGGCAGGGCATTGCAGGCATTCGCCTCCAGTTGGCGCAGCACCGCGCTGGAAAGCAGGAAATGCTGCACATTTTCAGGCTGGCGCTGCAGAACCTCCTGGGCGAGAAAGTTGAAAACCTCCGAGAGGGCAGTGGGCATTTCTGCCAGGATGCGGTCAAGCTGGCGCGAGTGGCTGGACTGCAGGCGCTGCCAGATCATTTGCAGCGCGATTATCCAGCCATCGGTGTATGAAAAAATGACCTCTGATTGTTCAGATGTGAGGGGGTAACTGTACAAGTCAGCAAAGAGGGCGGTGATCTCCTCCCTGGTGAAGGAAAGGTCAGCCTGGTCAATGATTTGGAGCGCGCCCTTAACCCGCCAGCGGATGAACGCGGGGGTCTCGGGAATCTTCCGGCAGGCGATGGCAACGGACAACCTGGGCGGGCGGTTTTCGATCAACTGCTCGAACCAGCGGTTGATATCCGCAACATCGCTGACCAGGTGATAGTCATCCAGGATGAGGACAGCGTCTTCTTCAAGGTCGAGGGTCAGTTGGTTGAGGAGCGCGGTCATCACCGCAGGGGTGGCGGCAATGCCGCCGGCTTCCAGGCGTTCCAGCAAGTTAGCAGGAGCCGGGAGGACTGCAGAAATGAGATGTGCCAGGAAGAGCATCGGGTCGCGGTCGGGTTCGGTCACCTGGTACCAGAAAACTCTTTTGTACAGCCGGCTCAGTTCCAGGAGCGCGGTGGTTTTGCCAAAACCGGTACCGGCGTGCACAAGGGTGAGAGGAGATCTCACCGCGGCGTGCAGACGCTGAAGCATGCGCTCCCGGTGGAAGATCCCACGGTGCGGCTGAGGCGGCAGCAGCTTGCTGCGTATGACCATTTCAGAAAGTGGCACGCATTGATTTTAACTCAAAGGAGGTGAAAGTGAACCCTGATCTTTTAGATAACGTCACGGGTAAAGGCATCCATGTTCTTGCCAGCCGGGAGTTGAGGTGGGTTGGAAATCCCATGAAAATCATTTGGGAGCAGATTGAGGTATCTTTTACAATTAATGGAATTTGTTATCAGGGTACAATACTTGCTGTTTCACGAGTATGATTGGCAATGTAACTGTTGAATAGTGGTAGTAACTTTTAAGGATCGGATTGCATCTATATGAATGAAAGTGTGAATATGATTTCGGTTGAAGCCTTGAAAACTGGTGACCGCGAAGCTTTCGCTAAACTGGTGGAAATGACTTCAGCTCAAATTTACCGGATGATGGTTCGGATTCTGGGTGATCAACAGGATGCAGAGGACGTGTTACAGGAAACCTATATTAAAGCATTTCGCTCACTGCCTGATTTTGAAGGCCGATCCAGCATAACCACCTGGCTCTACCGGATTGCAGTCAACGAAGCATTGATGCTGGTGCGAAAACGCAAACCGCAGGCAATTTCGGTCGATGATAATTTTTCATTTGATGCCGAAGCGGAAAGTGAAACAATGGAAATTACTGACTTCTGCTGCTTACCGGAAGGCGAGTTACTTTCCAGCGAATCGCGTCGTTTTCTCGATCAGGCGGTTCAAAATCTTCCGGAAAACTTACGCATTGTATTTGTGATGCGTGACCAGGAAGGTCTCTCGATCCAGGAGACGGCGGAAGCGCTGGATCTCAGCGAAAGCAATGTTAAAACACGCCTACTGCGGGCCAGGCTTCAATTGCGCCAGGAATTATCCGTGTATTTTCGCGGCAAAGTTCAGGAGGAAAACCGGCGATGAGCGAACATGTGCATACCCCTCAATGTAAACAGCTCTTGAGTAATTTATCCGATTATCTTGATGGCGATTTACAGCCTGAATTATGTATCACAATTGAGGAACATTTACTAAATTGTGAGAATTGCCGGATTGTGGTGAATACCTTGAAAAAAACCATTGAGATTTATCAAAATGCACCTTCCTCTGAATTACCTTCAGATGTGCGGGAGCGGTTGTTCTTTAAATTACAGTTGAATGAGTACTTGAAAAAAGATTGAGACTGCTAACCTGCTCTACCTTAAAAAATTTATTACCGGGATGACTAAAAAGAAAAACTCCCCTGCTAGGAATTCGCAGGGGAGGCAATTTACTTGGCATTTTGGAATAAGCTCTTCACTCTTGGCGCAAGCGCAATGAATACCGGGCAGCGGTCATAATAACCGCTAAAGATCACCAATCCACCGAGAACCATTAACAGGATTGACCGGTCAATAAACCATCCTGCGATCAATAAGGATGCCCCCAGGATCGTGCGGATCACCCTGGCAGCAGGGGCGGGAGGCATCACGGCAGGTTTCTTTTGGTTGAAGGTGGCATCGAAAAAGAAATCCAGCATCCCCTGGGTTTGCATACCTGAACGACGCAAAATTTCCACTCCATTGGCAAACCCGATCACAGTTGGAATGCTCATCACCCCTAATTCTTTCATAATTTCTGGTGATTCATCCGCGTTAATTTTGAGGACATCCACGCGGCCACTATACTTCTGGCTGGATTGTTTGAAAGCGGGTTCCATCGCCCGGCAAGGTGTGCACCAGGGTGCCCAAAGATCCACAATGATTGGCCTGGGGTTATTTTTGATCTTTCGTTGGAATTCAAATTTTTTCATGATGAGCCTTTAATGAACAAGGGGCGCGTGAGTGCGTCCCTTGTTACGTAATGGGTTAATAAAAAAGATCAACTTTTATTGGTGCGAATTTTCAGGATTGCGTAGAGCGGGCAGAAACCTATTGCACCAGTAATGATTAATACCCCACCAATGACTGCAAGAACGATTCCCAGGGTTCCGCCGATAATGTTGGTAAAGAAAAGCACCACTAAAGCAACGCCTGCAATAATCCGAATTACCCGATCAAGATTTGATTCATTTGTTTTCATTTTGACATCCTCCTTAGGATATTCCAATCGTTTTTGTGGGTTCTGATTTCACAAGATTAGATGTGGAAGACACAAAAAAGTTACACTATTCACAGAGTAAATTCCAGGCGAGGTTACAATGTTAACGGACAAAAAAATGGTAACGTCAGGATATTTATGAGAGCATTTATTGAACCTCCCAAAAGAATTCCATTACTGTTGAAACTGGGAATTTGGATTGCCAAAAGAACCACAGGCAGGGATATGCTTCCAGCAAAGATCCTTGCCTGGTACCCTAAAGCTGCGATCGGAGCGGGAGTACTGGAATCCATGGTGGCACACCATGATGGAAAGCTGGATGAACGCATACTCAAGATTGTGCGTATTCAAGCCTCTTATGCAACCGCATGTTCTTTTTGCATTGATATGAATAGTTACCATTATGAAGAAAAACATATCACAAGGGATGAATTAATGGTTTTACAGGGGCGCAAAGGATTTCGATGAAGTGCATACCTTTTCTGAACGTGAGCGGTTGGCAATAGAGTATGCAAAATTAGTCACACAAACCCCACTGAAGTTCCCGCAAGATTTCATAGAGGGGCTAAAGGTTCATTTCAACGAACGTGAAATTGTGATCCTCGCCAGCACAGCTGCCCAGGTTAACTATTGGGCACGCCTGATTCAAGCCCTTGGGATTCCCCCGGCTGGTTTTTCTGACCAATGTGATTTTTAAGGAATTTGGATTTACTTATCTATTAAATTATGCCTTCGAGTTCTGTGATAGGTTTTAATTCACTGAGCACGAAGGCTTTCTCTTTGAGTAATCTCAATTTACGGAAGCGGTTACCGTAAGGAATTGACCCAAAATATCTTTCAACAGCGCCTCTGGTAATGCTCCCACCTGCTTGTGAACCAGTTCACCATTGGAAATGAAAAGCATGGTGGGGATACCCTGCACACCGTATTTCATTGCCCATTGATTATTTTCATCCGTGTTTACTTTGGCAACCACCAGTTTCCCGTCATTTTCTTTGGCAATTTTGTCCAGGATGGGAGCAACCATGCGGCAGGGCGCACACCAGGGTGCCCAGAAATCTACGACAACTGGAAGGGTGGATTGTAAGACAACTTTATCAAATTCAGCATCTGTTACGTGTAAGGGTTCATTCATGATTTTTCTCCACTATTAAGCTAGGTTTTTTGGAATCGCTAATTAAGTTCGACTTAAGATTGTTACTCTAAAAGGGAACTCATTCTTCATGTTATTTGATGTAAAAAGAATCCAAAAGTTACACCTTTGGATTAAGCTACATGAAACATGTTGAGGTTACTCGCCAGTCATCCATATTTTCGAGGTGGTCTTCCCATCTGCAGACATTGGTATGTTGCCCGCCGCTTTTCTTAACCTATACGAGCGATTATTTTTGTCGAGGAAGATGAACCTCAAGTATAATTGAGCTCAGCTTTACCTCTGACAATTGAATAAATTCATCTCCAGGTATTGGATAAATATGAAATCCTTCGACGTCATCATCATCGGCGGCGGAGTTGTCGGGTGCATGACTGCCCGTGCACTCTCACGCTACCAGCTAAAAATTCTGCTTATCGAAAAAGAATCCGATATTGGTATGGGTGCAAGTTCAGCCAATTCTGCCATCATCCATTCCGGGCATGATCCGCTTCCGGGGACACTGAAGGCGGAAATGAACCGCATTGCCAATCCAATGTGGGACCAACTCAGTGCGGAGTTAGGGATCCCCTTTAGAAGGTGTGGAGCCTATATTGTTGCTGTTGGCGAAAAGGAATTAATTTCCCTGGCAAGCCTGAAAACCCGCGCTGCCAAAAATGGGGTTAAAGCCGAAATTCTCAATGGCGATGAAATGCGCAAACGCGAACCTCTGCTTAATCCTGATGTTTCTGGAGCGCTCTTCACTCCCTCTGCAGGCATGGTGGACCCCTTTGCGGCTTGTATTGCACCGCTCGAAAATGCCATTCAGAATGGGGTGGAAGTGCTACTGGAAACAGAATTTTTGAGCTTTATGCAGCAGGGCAACAAGATCGTGGGTGTGCGCACCAACCACGGAGATATTGCCTGCCGATGGGTGATCAACGCTGCCGGGATTTACTCAGATGAGGTTATGCATCAGGCAGGAGAACATCCTGAATTCAAGATAAGCCCGCGCCGGGGTGAGTATTACATTCTTGATAAAACCGAAATTGAGATGAACAATATCCTCTTCCCTGTCCCAACCAAGACCAGTAAAGGCATCCTGGTTTTGGGAAGCACCCATGGGAACGTGGTAGTTGGTCCAAATTCAGAAGACTCCTTGAGTAAGGAAGACTCCTCTGTTACATCTGCTGGTCTGAATGAGATCTGGCAGGGATCTCAAAAGCTGATCCCTTCGGTTTCGCCGAAAAGCATCATTGCCGTCTTTGCCGGTCTGCGCGCAACCGGAAATGCAATCTGCAAGAATCCGGCAGTGAATTATCAAAACGATTTTCTCATCGAAACGGCGCAAAATGTGGAAGGATTGATCAACCTGGCAGGCATAGAATCACCGGGGCTCACGGCCGCGCCGGCTATTGCCAAAAGGGTTGTAGAGCTGCTTAAGGATGCCGGTGAACACCTGGTTGAAAAGGTGGATTGGAATCCCATTAGTGCTGCGCGCCCGCGCTTCAACCATCTTTCCCGCGATGAGCAGGTCAAACTGGTGACAAAGGATGCGCGTTACGGGCGGATCGTTTGCCGTTGTGAAATGGTCACCGAAGGTGAGATCGTAGCGGAAATTTATGCCCCTTTGCCCGCCCGAACCTATGATGCCATCAAACGCCGTACCTGGCTTGGCACAGGACGTTGTTTAGGGTCATTTGATATGCCGCGAGTGGTGGAAATCCTGTCACGCGAGTTGGGAATCCCGGTTAACCAGGTCAGCAAAAAAGGGCACGGGTCCGAGTTCCTGGTGCGCCCCACCAAAGAAGTGGGGAAGTGAGATGACCATTAAAGAGATTTATGATGTGGTGGTCATCGGCAGCGGCCCGGGTGGACTGGCTGCCGCCATTTCAGCAAAAAAGAACGGTGCCCAGGATGTGCTCATCATCGAGCGTGATGTGGAACCGGGCGGCATCCTGCTGCAGTGCATTCATAATGGTTTCGGCGTTGAGATCTTCAAACAGGACCTGCCGGGACCGTCTTACGCGCAGCGCTTTATCAACGAGGCGTTTTCGGTTGGTGTGGATTTCCTGCAGGACAGCATGGTACTGGAGATCACCCGCGATCACCGCATCACACTAGCCAGCAAGCAGCACGGCATCGTTACCCTCCAGGCGAAAGCTGTGATACTGGCAATGGGCTGCCGGGAAAGAACGCGCGCGCAGGTAAGGTTGCCCGGAACACGGCCTGCCGGTGTATTTACTGCCGGCACTGCCCAGCGCTGGGTGAATGTGGAAGGTTACATGCCCGGCAAGAACTTTGTCATTCTCGGCTCCGGAGATATTGGCATGATCATGGCGCGGCGGCTCACTTTCGAGGGAGCTAAAGTGGAACGCGTTCTGGAAGTGATGCCGTATTTATCAGGGCTAACGCGTAATTATGTGCAGTGCCTGCTGGATTATGACATTGAACTGCAGTTAATGCACACCGTAAAGAATATCATCGGCAAAAAACGGGTGGAAGCCATCGAGTCTGTGGCGGTGGATGATAAATGGAATCCAATCCCCGGCACCGAGGAAGTGATCCCTTGCGATACGCTGCTTTTGTCTGTTGGGTTGATCCCCGAGAACGAGCTTTCCCGCCAGGCGGGTGTACTGATTGATCCCATTACCGCGGGTCCTTACGTGGACGATACCTTTCAAACCAACATCCCCGGTATATTTTCCGCTGGGAACGTGGTGCATGTGTACGACCTGGTGGATTGGGTGACCGAAGCCGGGTTGACCGCCGGGAAGGCTGCGGCGAATTATTTGAAGAATCCCCTCAGAGGTAAAGCCAAAACCATCCCGGTAAAGCCGGGTGAAAATGTGCGTTATGTGGTACCGCATACCCTCAACCCGGATCACCTGGCAGAAGGTGTTATTCGTGTGCAGATGCGGGTGCGTGCTCCAATTGAGGCGCCGGTGTGGGTGGAAGCCAGGGTGGGTGAGCGCATGATAACGCGCAAGGGAGAGCCTTACGCCCGACCGGGTGAAATGGTGACGCTGAATCTAAAAGCCAGCCTGCTGGATGAGTTGAAGGCGGCGCATGAATTGACGCTTGCGATTGTTAAGAGGTGAACGAATGGCATCGATTGAAGAAAAATTGATCTGTGTGACCTGCCCTAAGGGCTGCACACTGATGGTCACCCGCGAGGGCAAAACCGTACTGCAGGTGGAGAACGGCTGCAAACGGGGGCACGAGTATGCCAAGCAAGAGTTGACCGATCCGCGCCGCATGGTGGCCAGTTCTGTGCGCATCAATGGAGGGCAACATCCATTACTGCCTGTGTATATCTCGGCTCCTTTTCCAAAACCACGGATACCTGAACTGCTTCGTGTACTCCGTGGAATTACAGTAAATGCACCAGTAAAGGTTGATGAGATAGTGTGTAAAAATGTGCTCGAAACGGGGATTGACGTGCATGCCAGCCGGGACATGAGAGCCGTTTGAATTAAAACAGCGGCTGTAGCCTGTAACAGTAAATAAATAGTACTTCGCACACCCTCCGCCAGGGCAGGGCAATTATGCGCATAGGCATATATCTACCACTTTCCTATTCACACTTTCTCTCGTTTTCCTTAAATAACCAGCTCTGACTAAATCACAGGGTCTATCGAGGCTCTAGCCATTTACATAAGCCGATATTAAGGAAAATTTGTAACAAGAAAGCCTTAATTTTGCATTATTACAGCCATAATTACATCCAGGTTACAACCACAAAACAGTTAACCCTAACGGTCGGTTGATCAGATAATTTCATACCGGGAGAAATATCTCAATCAACTAGTAAAACGGTATCAAGCCATTACTTCTGATTTGTTTAAATAATCGGAAGTAATAATCGAGGTTTGCGGACTAATAATGTAACGATATTGCTCATTCTTGTTGCAATAATGTTTCATCCCTGCTATTCTTATTAGTAATTCCAGCCAAATGCTTCGGCTGCACAGCTTTTGTTTAAACAATAACCTCCACCTTACGGTGTTTTCTGAGCAACTTCACTATCAAATTTTTACGAGGTGTGCATCATGGAAAACCAGAATGGAAGTTTCAAGCGTTCTGCCCGCATTACTGCAAGCCTTTTCTTTGTATTCATGCTCCTGCACCAGACCGACAAGCTCCTCATTGGTCCCATGCAGATCCCCATTATGGATACCTTCAACATGACTTATACGCAATGGGGCGCCATCAATACCGGGGCGCTCCTGGTTGGATCGCTGCTTTACCCGCTCTGGGGATGGCTCAATGACCGCTACAACCGCGGTAAACTGCTGGCCCTAGCCTCCCTTGTGTGGGGCGCAACAACCTGGTTCAGTGCCATCGCGCGTACCTTTCCTCAGTTCCTCGTTTCGCGCTCCTCCACCGGCATTGATGATTCCAGTTACCCCGGCATGATGAGCCTGCTGGCGGATTATTACCCGCCAAAAACCCGCGGTCGCATCTACGGTCTGCTCCAGATCGCCCAGCCTCTTGGCTATTTATTGGGCATGGTGCTTGCGCTGATCCTTGGGGGCATGATCGGTTGGCGGTCTATTTTCTACATCACTGGCTCGCTGGGAATATTACTGTCTGTTGCCATTTACTTCGGTGTAAAGGACATTCCCCGCGGCAGCAGCGAGGAGGAATTGCGCGGTGTAGAAGTTTCCAAATACAAATTCAACTGGAAGTCTGTTGGAGAAATATTCAAAAAACGCAGCCTCATCCTGGTTTTCCTGCAGGGATTCATCGGGGTTTTCCCGTGGAATGTGATCACCTATTATTTCTTCGGCTACCTGGCAACCGACCGCGGCTACGACAGCAACACCCAGCTCCTCATCATGGCACCGGCAGTGCTGTTTATGGCGTTTGGCTACCCGCTGGGCGGGATCCTGGGTGATAAATTGTTTAAACGCACGCACCGCGGACGCCTGATCGTCGGCGCAACAGGTATTCTTTTAGGTATGATTTTCCTGTTTGCCACTATGAATGTGCCCGTTGATCAGGTCTTGCTCTTTACGATCCTCCTGTTCCTTACCGCCCTCTTCATGCCATTTCCCTCACCAAATATCATTTCAACAATCTATGATGTCACCCTCCCCGAAGTGCGCTCGACCGCCAACGCTGTCCAGAATTTCATCGAATCCATTGGTTCGGCTGCCGCCCCATTGCTCGCCGGCATCATCGCCGACAAAACAAGCGTGGGCAACGCCATCCTGGTGATCAGCCTGTCCTCTTGGGCATTGTGCTTCCTCTTCATCTCCGGTGCGATTATCCTCATCCCCAGGGACATTAAAACCATGCACCAGCAGCTGGCTGACCGCGCCGCGGCTGAAAAAGCGAGCTAAGCATTTTAATAATCCAATTGTATTTGGTTACTCACTGGAGTAAACCGAGTTATTATTAAACGGTCACACGCAGCTAAATCGCAATAATCTATAATTCTATGGCTTAAAGGTCATAATTGACCTGATAATGCGGTCCTGTTCAACATTCTTCATGTTAAAGAAAAGCGGCAGACGAACCAAGCGATCGCTGATGTCTTCGGTCACCGGGCAGTCGCCAGCTTTCCCGCCAAATTTCATCCCCATATCAGAAAGATTCAGCGGCAGGTAATGGAATACGCATAGTATTCCTTTTTCCTTCATGGTTGAAATGAAGCGTGTGCGTACATCCAAACTTGGCATGAGTAGATAGAACATGTGATAGGGTTGTTCGCAATGATCGGGTACAAATGGCAGCTGTACGGCGTTTTCTTCCGCCCACGCTGATAATTCAGTGTAATAGCGCTGCCAGATCTGCCCACGCCTTAATTGAATTTCTTTTGCCGATTCCAACTGTGCCCACAACACCGCAGCCAATAAATCCGATGGCAAATAACTTGAACCCAAATCCACCCACGTGTACTTGTCTACCAGCCCGCGGAAAAACCTGCTGCGGTTAGTACCTTTCTCCCGGATGATTTCAGCCCGTTCTGCGTATCGAATATCATTGATCAGCAGCGCGCCACCTTCTCCGCATGAAATATTCTTGGTCTCATGAAAACTCTGCGTTGCCATCACACCAAAGGTGCCCAATCCCCTGCCCCGGTACTTTGCAAATAGACCGTGGGCATTATCTTCAACGACAGAGATATTGTGGCTATGCGCAGTTTTTAGAATGGAATCCATTTCGCAACCCACACCGGCGTAATGCACCGGCAGAATGGCTTTCGTTTTCTCTGTGATTAATCCGCTCAGAATCTCTTCATCTAAATTTAGTGTGTCAGGTCGAATATCCGCGAACACCGGTTTTGCGCCGCGTAAAACAAATGCATTCACCGTGGAGACAAACGTGAACGACGGCACGATCACCTCATCCCCCGGCTGGATATCCAGCAGCAGCGCCGAGAGTTCCAGGGCATGCGTGCAACTGGTGGTCAACAGCGCCCTGCCTACCCCCATCTCCTGCTCAAACCAGGCGCTGCATTTTTTCGTGAAAGCACCATCTCCCGAGAGGTGCCCACTTTCAAGGGCTTGTTGGATATACGCAGTCTCAGCCGGTACAAATGCGGGCTTATTAAAAGGGATGAAGGATTCGGTCATTTGCGTGCTCTCCCGCTTATATTAAATAAACCACTTGTGATACCACAGGTCGATGGAATTGATCAAGTATCCCGAGCGTTGATACAGGTTCTGCGCCGGAATGTTCCTCCCCTGCGTTACTACTTCAACTTCTTCGATGCCTTCATTTTGCAATTCTTCACAAATAAATCGCTGTAGTTCAAGTGCCAATCCCCTGCCGCGCCAGGTTGCCTGGGTACCCACCAATCCGATCTGCGCTTTTCCGTCCTGCTTAACACTTACGCTTGTGTATGCAGCCAGCTGCCCTTCCGCATCGATAACCCACACGTCGTGACCAGTGGTGCGAAGGTCATTTTCCACCCACACTTCATACAACAGGTCAGCTTTCACCTGGTCAAAATGATTATCCACATGGAAGCGTGAGAGTTGAAAGGCGTTTCGCGCCATTTCTTTAAGGATACCTAGATCTTCCTCTCGGGCGCGGCGTATATGCCAGGTAGGGATAAAACTCCGCTCCGGTTTTGTAAGGTCCTTAATGAACTTGACCCGTAAATCAACGAAATGAAAACCTTTCTCCTCAGCCAAACCGGTGGCACTTGTCTCCTGCCCGCTGACCAGGTAATATAGGCAATCTATGCGTTCCTCGATAGCCCAGGCTAAAACGCGCTCAATCTCTTCGGGGTTTAAACTTCCACTGGTTACACGGGCAATACGCCGGTTAAAGAAATCACTATCCCAATTTAGGTACTCAACGGGTAAATTCGTCATTTTCAATTCTTCTTTTCAGTAATAGATTCAATAACATAGGTTGGTTTGTCCATCAGCCTGAAGTGCATGCGAGCCAGGTACTCCCCCA
>CAZSGL010000069.1:0-11386 GCA_964606265.1 uncultured Anaerolinea sp.
TTCGAAGACCTCGTCAGTTCCGCAGAAATTGGACCAGTAAAGGCCTAATTGGGGAACCTGCGGGCGAATTGTAGCGCCTTTATTGAACGCATCCACGAGACCCTGGATCAGGGGATCAGTGATCTCAATGTCGGTGCGCACAGGAACATGACCCGCTTCGTTCATCATGACTAACTGAGATTTGGCGTTGGAAAGATACAGTGCAACTTCCAAGGCTGCTTCCTTCACCGTGCTGTTCGGGTTGAAATAGAAGCCGTCAACACCTAATAACGGGGTGGCGGGGCCAGCAGGACCAGCGGGTAGTGCTGTCACGGCCAGTTTATCACCGAGAGCAGTTTTGTAATCACCCATTGCCCAGTTGCCATTGGTAATTGCGACAGCTTTTCCTTCGCTGAAGGGGGCAAGACCGTCGCTGTCATTCTTCGACCAGGAATTGGTCTTGGAAATCTGATAAAGCTTGTTCAAGTAATCCATGGCATCGGCAACGCCGGTACCCTGGTCAGAGACAACATTCCATTTGTCATCAAAGATTTTGCCGCCATAGGCGCCAAAGAAACCGTAGTGGTGATAGCAGCCGTAGCTGATGGCAACCTGGGAGCCGCCTTCCATGAGGGCAAGTAGTTCATCGGTGGTGGCAGGGGGGGTGGGGAGCAGTTCGGTGTTGTAGAAGAGAACAACTGCTTTAAGAGCCTCAGGAATACCGTAGAGAACGCCTTCCACAGACATGCCATCAATACCAAGCTGGTTGACACCTTTAAGTTTACCTTCGGCGAGGGTAGTGATATCAGCTATCAATCCGGCGCGAGCATCATCACCAAGAGAGTCATTGGGGGCGATGAACATATCAGGACCGCTGCCAGCGGCAACATCGGTACGATACTTGTTGAAGATATCATTAAAGGGGACCTGGAGGACGTTGACCTTGATATTTGGCAGGTCGATTGCAGCCTGCGCCAGATTCTTAGTCAGGGCTAATTCTTCTGCGGATCCAGTTGCGTAGGCGTGCCAGAAAGTTACTTCAGCTGCAGTTGGCGCAGGGGTCGGTTTTGCGCATGCAGATAGTGCAAATGCGGTGATCATTAAAACACTGATCAAAACTAGTAATTTCTTATTCATCTTCATTCTCCTCTAAATTTTTATACAAATGATCGGGTTGTATTTATTTATGATCTTGTTGATTTCTTTTGCGTAAGCACCTCCTCCCATTCAGAAAAATATCCACATCTGTTATCATGATAACACTTTATCAATAGTAAACGAGTGGATACTTCGCTATAAATTTAATTAATCATATAACGACCATCATCAAATGTCAAGTTCTTCGACCTATAAGTCTATACAACTCTCAAAGAGTATTTTAATCATTCAGAATTGACTATAATTGGTGAATAATAATTTGACCCAACAGGTGCAATCATGACAGCAAAATGGCGTCTACTCCAAACAGAACCAGCTAGCGGAGCCTATAACATGGCGCTTGATGAAGCCTGCCTGTTTTCCTCCGCTGAAAAGCGCTCATTGCCGACGCTGCGCTTGTTTACTTGGGCACCACCCACGCTTTCCCTTGGTTACGCACAAAAATCCGCCGAGGTGAACTTCGATCAACTTCATCACCGTGGTTGGGGATTGGTTCGCAGACCCACTGGTGGTCGGGCTATCCTGCACACAGATGAACTCACCTACTCAGTTACTGCTCCACTTGATGACCCTGTCATGGCGGGTTCTCTGCTGGAAAGTTACCATCGTATTTCAAAAGCGTTGTTGGCAGCACTTGGATTTCTTGGTATCGATGCCCGGGGAGACGCGGTTTACACAGTAGCCCAGGACCAATCAAAAAAAGATCCCGTGTGTTTCGAAGTACCCTCAAATTTTGAGATCACGGTATCCGGAAAAAAACTTATCGGTTCAGCCCAGGCCAGGAAACACAATGGGGTTTTGCAACATGGTTCAATGCCATTGACCGGGGATCTTTCTCGCATCAATAATGCGTTACTCTATCCCACAGAAGAAAAGCGCCAGGAAGGGGTTGCCAGGTTGTTGTCACACGCGGGAACTGTTGAATCCTTGACCGGAAGAGTCATTACGATTGAGATGGCAATCCAGGCATTTATTACGGCATTTGAAATGGAATTGGACCTCGATCTTGTTTCCTCCAACCCGACTGATGAAGAACTATTACACACCAATGAATTAATCGTGAATAAATACCAATCCGACGATTGGACTCTTCGCTTTTGATACTCTCGGTCTGCGGTGTTTTTATCGGATACAATTATCTCCATTTCATCATTCACTGTAGAGGACTGGTACAATTCTCCCAATGTTGCGTAAAATTCTAAAAATGCTCATAAAAATGATTCTGGTACTAATAATCATCGGCCTGGTCACATTCGGACTACCTCGTGTGATCACTACCATCGCTGCGCGTAATAAGATAAATTCAGTAGCCACTTCACCAGGGGGGAAGGTCGCCATCGTATTCGGTGCAGGTCTGCTGCGGGATGGCACGCCGTCACCGGTGTTGCGCGATCGTGTCTCCACAGCTGCCCAATTATATATTGCGGGTAAAGTTCAGAAAATCCTCATGAGCGGTGATAATCGATTTGTAGATTATAACGAACCAGCCTCGATGCAGGCTTATGCCATCGAATTGGGAGTTCCACCTGAAGCCATTGTGCCGGATTATGCCGGTCGCCGTACTTATGATACGTGTTATCGCGCCAAACACATTTTTGGTTTGGAAGAAGCCATCCTGGTCACTCAAAAATACCACCTCACACGAGCCCTGTTTACCTGTAACGGTATTGGGCTTAAATCCACAGGAGTGGCAGCAGACATGCGCATATATCACCCGCGTTCGCTTACAATATGGAACTTGCGTGAATTGCCCGCCTCTCTTGTTGCACTATGGCAAGTTTGGGTCAGTCACCCGCTGCCAGTGATGGGTGATCCTGAACCGATCACTTTTGAGAACACTGGAGAATAATTATGATAAACCGGGATCAAGCGTTTTCTATTGTTAACCAGTATATTAAAAATTTACACCTGGTCAACCACATGTTGGCAGTTGAAGCAACGATGACCTTTTATGCAAAAAAGTTGAGTCAGCCAGTCAATGTCTGGCAAATCACTGGTTTACTGCACGATTTTGATTGGGAAATTCACCCAACCAAAGAACAACATCCATCCGAAGGCGCTCCCATCCTTCGGGAACAAGGAGTATCCGAAGAAATCATCCATGCCATCCTTACCCATGGGGATCACCTGAATTTACTAAGAGTGACCTTACTGGAAAAGGGATTGTACGCCTGCGATGAAATAACCGGTTTGGTCACCGCTGTTGCCCTGGTACGACCCTCCAGGTCACTGTATGACCTCGAATCCAGTTCAGTTAAAAAGAAATGGAAAGATAAAACCTTTGCAGCTGGCGCTGACCGTAATGCAATCGAAAAAGGGGCAGAAGAATTCGGGGTTCCACTCTGGGAACATTGTGATAATGTGATTCTCGCCATGCGAGAAATCGCTCCCCAGCTCGGACTTGTAGGCACGCTAATTGCAACTACCTAATTCACAGAAGTGAATGAGGAGGTTTGCATGGCGGTTAAAGGTAAAGGGATCTGGATCTGGAAAATCCTGCAGTGTGAATCAGGTAATGCGGATGCAATAGCCAATATCGCTGCGGGTGGTGGCTTTTCACACGTGTTTATTAAGATTGCAGACGGAGCCAGCCCTTATAATTTGAATAAGACTACAGGTGTTGACCTGATCCCACCGGTCGTTGATGCACTCAGATCAAAGGGCATCCAGGTGTGGGGATGGCATTATGTTTATGGTTACAATCCCAGCGGTGAGGCTTCCATTGCAATTTCTCAAACAAAAAAATATAACCTCGATGGTTATGTTGTCGATGCTGAAATTGAGTATCAACAAACCGGTCGCGAAGCAGTCGCCCGCTCGTTCATGACTGCTCTGAGGTCTGGTTTACCAACCAAACCAGTCGCTTTGAGCAGTTACCGATGGCCTTCATATCACAAAACTTTCCCCTACGCTGCATTCCTGGAAAAGTGTGACTACAATATGCCGCAGGTTTACTGGATGCAAGCCCATAATCCAGCCTATGACCTGACTCGGTCTTATAATGAATTTAAAGCGCTATCACCCTCGCGTCCGATGATTCCCACCGGTGCCGCCTTTTCAGAAAGTGGGTGGACGCCCACTGCAGATGACTTGAGAGTATTCTCCGATACTGCCCGCAGTCTTGGGTTGTCAGGATGTAATTACTATTCCTGGGATGATTGCCGGGCTAGACTTCCAACTCAATGGAACACAATTTACAACTATAAATGGCCGGGTGAAACGCTCCCTCCTCTCCCTGCAGATATCCTCGACAAGTACATTTATGCATTGAATCATCTGGATTTTGAATTGTTCCTGGAAATTTATGCAGAGAATGCAGTTCGCGTAACAGCCGAAAAAACGGTCCAGGGAAACGCTTATATCCGGGGTGAACTTGTGCGATTAATAAATAATTCAATAAACGACGCGGTTTTCAAGATTACCAGTTCAACAAAAACCGAAACTACCCGTCATTTCACCTGGACAGCTACATCCTGGCGAGGGAAAATCACTGATGGAAGTGATACGTTCGGCCTACAGGATGGCAAAATCGTTTACCATTATTCTCACTACACCATTACTTAGCTCTTTTTTTCCTGATTCGCACAGGTTGCGTGAAATTAGTTTCCAGGTAATCCTGGCAGGTAACCACATCAATTATTGCATCACCCGTCTTAACATCAATTAATCTTTTCCCGCTGGCGGCACGTTTGCCGGCGGGAATTTGGTCTATACGAATGGTCTTTGCCGCAGCTTTATTCATATGAAGGTTGAGTTGATGATTCTTCTTACCATGTGCCAATCCAACTAATAAATTTCCGGGTGTTAACCTAGTTGCGATCACTCCGGCTCCATACCTCCCCTGCGTTGGGAAGGATTCCTCCTCCATTCGCCATCCAGAGCCGTCTTTCGCTACCAACAATAATTCACCTTTACCATCCAATAAAGTCATCCCCACAACCTGGTCACCGGTGACCAATTTTAACGCGTTAACCCCTGCAGCAATTAACCCCATTGTGCGCACTTCCTGGCATGAAAACCGAATTCCCATACCCTTTTGAGTGAGGACGAATATATCAGGTTCACCCCAAAGAAATGCAAATGTGAGAAATTCATCACCATCGTTCACTTTAACGAGTGTGAATGGCTCTGCTGACGGACCGGGCAGTTCTGAAACCAGCGATTGTTTAATCAGTCCCTGGGTTGTGATAGTGACAATCGTCAATTCTTTATTTTTGCGCATACTGGCAGAAACACAGAATGCAGTGTTTATCTTTTCATCCTCCCGAAATGCAGAAACTTTTGATAATTGGCTGCCATTCGGAGCTTCGTCAGAGAACAATATCGAGTGAGGGTTGATGGCAGCACATTTACCATTTGAATTAACCAGATAGAGTGTCTGATGTGTATCCGCGATTAGTATGGTTTTTGGTGCATCCTTCCCTCCCGTTCGGGGAGCATTTGCCTCGCGATATTTCATTACCCGGTTATCTTTTGTCACGGCAATCCAGATTTTTTCAATCGGAGTGACATCCTTTAACACCGCTAGATCAACCAGGGCTTTACCTTGCTTAAGTTGTAATATTTGAGTCTTTCGCCGATCAGCATATTTTGCGCGAATTTCCCTTAACTCGTTTTCAACAACAATTCGCCTTTTAGCCTCCGACTTCAACAAACCCTGTAAAGTTTTAACCAGATCAAGGAGTTCTTTGTACTCTTGTTCAATTTTTTTTCTTTCCAATGAAGCTAAACGTTTCAACGGAAGGTCTAATATTGCATGCGCCTGGATTTCGGATAATTTAAAGCGGCGCATGAGCTTGGTTTTTGCCTGGTCGCTATCCGTAGATGCACGAATGATGGCAATGACCTCATCCAGGTTTTTGAGCGCAATTCTCAAACCTTCCAGTATATGCAGTCTCTCCTCTGCTTTACGCAGATCGTATTCACTACGCCGTTTCACTACTTCAAGGCGGTGAACCAGGTAGACGCGTAACGCTTGTTTTAATGAAAGTAACCTGGGCTCTCCATCCACTAGCGCCAGGAGGTTGATGCCGTAAGTGATTTGAAGCGGAGTTTTTTTGAATAGATCCTTGAGCACCTTTTCCATGTTTGCGGTTTTACCAAGTTCAATGACTATGCGCATACCCTGCCGGTCTGATTCATCACGTAAATCAGAGATTCCCTCCAACCCCCCTTCCCGGCTTAATTCAGCAATTCGTTCAATTAGCGCTGATTTATTGGTCATGTATGGGAGTTCGGTGATGATGATACGGTTTTTACCCCGCGCCATTTCTTCCGTGTTCACCCGACCGCGTAAAATCACCTTTCCTTTGCCTGTGGCATACGCAGCCAACAATTCATTTTGTTCGTGTTCCTGCAAAATAATTCCCCCGGTGGGAAAATCCGGTCCCTGAATGAATTTGGTTAGATCTCCAATAGTTACTTCATCCAGCTTTGCCCAATGTTCCAACAGGAACACAAGCGCATCTATCACCTCTCCAAGGTTATGCGGTGGAATATTGGTTGCCATTCCCACAGCAATTCCCGAAGCCCCGTTGACCAGCAGGTTTGGTATCGCGCTGGGGAGTACCCTGGGTTCCACCAGCGTATCGTCAAAATTCCGGTCAAAATTTACTGTGTCTCTATCCAGTTGACTGATCAAATCAAGAGCGAATGGAGTAATCCGGGCTTCTGTATACCGCATAGCAGCCGGTGGATCTCCATCCACGCTGCCAAAGTTACCCTGACCGTCAATGATCGGGTAGCGCATTGAAAAATCCTGTGCCATCCTTGCCATGGCTTCATAAACTGCCTGGTCCCCGTGAGGATGATACTTGCCAAGCACTTCACCGACAATTCTTGCGGATTTTTTAAAGGTTGAATCAGATCGAATTCCCATGTCATACATGGCATAAAGTAAGCGCCGTTGTACCGGCTTCAAGCCATCCCTGGCATCCGGCAAAGCGCGTGATACGATCACACTCATAGCGTAATCCAGGTATGACTGCTGCATTTCATGGTCAATATCAATCTTCCTGATCAATCCCATATCCATTTTTGTTCTCCCGTCAGTATTCGATTCACAATAAGTGTACACCAGCAGAATATTAAAAAATCAGACCCCTGAATGGGGGTCTGATTCAAAAAGCAAAAGACTATACGACTGGTTCAGATTCGATCGGTTCTTCCAGAGTCTCATCAACCACAGGAGCTTCTACTACAGGGTTGAAACGCCCGTAAACGAAGCCGGTTCCTGCTGGGATCAACTTACCGATGATTACATTTTCTTTGAGACCATACAACGGGTCTTCAGTGGAGGCAATGGCTGCCCCGGCCAACACCTTGATTGTATGTTGGAAGGAGGACGCCGACAGGAAGGAATCAGTGCTCAAGGAAGCCTTGGTAACGCCCAGCAATACTTCCACAAACCGTCCTGGTTGCTTGCCTTCCGCTATCAACCGCTCATTTTCAGCTTTGAGTTCCAAGCGGTCAACTACATCCATCGGAAGATACCTGGAATCACCCGGTCGTAACACCTGCACTTTGCCAACCATCTTCCGGATGATTACTTCAAAGTGCTTGTCGTTGATATTTTGACCCTGGGCGCGATACACCTTTTGAACTTCGGTCATGATGTACAGTTGAGCAGCTTCGCGACCCTTGATCTTTAAAATAGTATGAGGATTGATCGACCCTTCAGTTAATGCTGCACCAGCTTCAACCTTTGTGCCATCGGTGATGATAATACGAGAAGTGCTTGGGATTTCGTAATCCTCGCTCTCCTTCTGCTCATACGCGACGCTTACCTTGCGGCCGTCTGTGCGAATCAGGCCGGCGTGTTGGGCAGTCATTTGGGCTTCTCCCAAATCCGCAATTACATCCCCTACTGACACAGTATCCTGGGCTTTTACTTTGATCTGCCACTCTTCCGGGATCTCATACTCGTCTGCAACCATCTCAGCGTGTTCCACACGAATGATGCGTTGTTCCCCGGAGCGTTCGCCCTGGAATATCGTCGCATATCCGGAGATGCCCGTGATAACCGCTTCACCCTTTGGTTCGCGGCGAGCTTCGAATAACTCCTCGACCCTGGGCAAACCTGTTGTAATGTCACCACTAACTGCAACACCACCCATATGGAAAGTCCTCAAGGTGAGCTGTGTGCCTGGCTCGCCAATGGACTGGGCTGCAACCACACCGACTGCTGAGCCTAATTCCACCAATTTTCCGCGTCCCAGGTCCATGCCATAGCAATGTGCGCAAATACCATGGATTAGGGAGCAGGTTAATGGGGACCGTACAAAGACCTTATCAACACCAGCGTTAAGGATTTTTCGAATCAGGTCGTGATCCATGATGACGCCCCGTTCAGCCAGAATTTCACCTGTTTTAGGATCAACGATCCGACTTTGAATGGTACGCCCAAACAAACGCTCACTTATTTTCTGTCCTGCAATATCATCTTCTTTACGCATCCAGATACCGTCTTCGGTACCGCAATCCGTCTCGTTGATGATAATGTCCTGTGCGATATCCACCAGGCGGCGGGTAAGATAACCTGCATCTGCAGTACGCAAAGCAGTATCTGCCAAACCTTTGCGCGCGCCATGTGTGGAGATGAAGTATTCCAACGCGGTCAACCCTTCACGGAAGTTCGAAGTGATCGGCAGGCGGATGATACGTCCAGCCGGATCTGCCATCAAACCGCGCATACCTGCCAGCTGGGTGATCGGTCCAAAACCACCTTTAGTAGCGCCGGAACTCGCCATGATAGCAAGGTTTCCATTGGGATCCATGTGATTCTTGACTGCTTCCCCCACTTTTTTAGTGGTTTCCTGCCACAGGTTGATTACTTTTTCGTTCCGCTCAAGATCCGTCGAAAAACCGTATTGAACGTAGTAATTCAGTTTATCAACTTCCGCATAAGCGTCCTTGAGAATCTGAACTTTTTCTGTAGGAACGGTAATATCGGCAACTGCGATTGTTGTACCCGATTTCATCGCGTAAGCAAATCCGATATCCTTGATCGCATCCGCCACTTCAGTTGTGACCGTTTCACCGCAGATATCATACACATCTGCAATCAGGTTTTTCACTGCAGTTTTTTCCAATACGCGATTATTAAACTGGACTTCTGGAGGCAGGATGCGGTTAAACAGTGCGCGTCCCACGGTGGTATTGATCATTTGCTGTTTGGATTCAGCCATACGTTCATGCTTGTCATTGAACCATGTATGCATTCGCAGGGAAATATCTGTATGAAGCTCAACCTGTCCAAGTTCATAGGCCAGTTCTACTTCATCGATATCCGCAAAAACGCGTCCGTCGCCTTTATGAGCGCGGTTGTCTTCCATCGTCAGGTAATACACGCCAAGAACCATATCTTTTGACGGGCTGATGATTGGTTCACCATCAGCAGGTTTTAGTAGGTTCTTTGAAGATAGCATCAATGTGCGCGCTTCTTTGACTGCCTTCTCCGAGAGAGGAACATGCACAGCCATTTGGTCACCATCAAAGTCAGCGTTGAACGCGGTAGTCACCAATGGGTGTAATTGAATGGCGCTGCCCTCGATGAGAACTGGTTCAAAAGCCTGGATACCTAACCGGTGAAGAGTCGGAGCACGGTTTAACAATACCGGGCGTTCCTTAATGACTTCTTCAAGCACTTCATAAACTTCCGGTTTTTGACGTTCTATTAAACGCCGGGCGCCTTTAACATTAGTAGTGTAACTACGCTTATTAAGGCGCGAAATGACGAATGGTCGGAACAATTCCAGGGCCATTGATTTGGGTAGACCACACTGATAAAGTTTTAACTGCGGTCCAACAACGATTACAGAACGGCCAGAGTAGTCCACACGTTTGCCCAGCAGGTTCCGGCGGAAACGACCCTTCTTACCCTTAAGCATGTCACTCAGGGATTTCAGTTCACGCCTGCCGCGCCTTGAAAGCGCTTTGCCGCGCTGAGAGTTGTCGATTAAGGAGTCTACTGCTTCCTGCAGCATACGCTTTTCATTACGGACGATAACGTCAGGTGCGCCAAGCTCAAGCAGCCTTTTTAAACGGTTGTTGCGGTTAATAACACGCCTGTAAAGGTCATTCATATCTGAGGTGGCAAATCGTCCGCCATCCAATGGAACCATCGGGCGTAAGTCAGGTGGAATCACCGGGAGAACGGTAAGGATCATCCATTCCGGTCGGTTGCCAGATCTGCGGAAGGATTCAACAACTTTTAATCGCGTGGTAGCTTTCTTGCGTTTTTGCTTGCTCTTGGAGGTCTTAACTTCCACCCACAGGTCTTCGGATAATTTGTCCAAATCCAATCGGCGCAGGATATCGTAGAAAGCTTCAGCGCCCATGTCAGCGCGGAAGACCTGTCCCCACTTGGATTTTAATTCACGGTATTTTGTCTCGGTTAGAAAGGCAAAAGGATGCAGTTCCTGCAACTCATCGCGCAGGTGAGCATTCTGATCTTGTGAAACAGCAGATTGATCATCAAGTTCATTGCGGAGAGATTCCATTGTCTCATCTGCTTCCGCTTTGATTTGTTCAACACTCATCTTGATCTGTTCAAGATCTCGTTTTTGCTCATTCTTAAAGCTGGTTTCGATCTCCTCGAGGGATTCTTTTACTGCCTTTTGAATAGTGGAGATATGCTTTGAAGTGACAGTATCACCTGCTTCTGCCACGACCAAACCTGCAGACTCAAACACCACTTTCTTTTTCAGGACTGATCCGTTTTTCTCAGTCAGCATCCGCTCCAGGGATTGACCTTCCTGGATAACAGGTTCCAATTTAGAGGTAATTTGCTCATCGGTTCTAGACTCTATATCAGTTCTGCGCTGGTTCAATTCGGAGATCTTCTTGTCGCGTACTGATTTCACATCAAGAATGCGGGCGTTGATCTCTCCTGCCTGCGCTCTTTCAGAGTTATTGATCTCATCTTCAAGCCGGCGCAGCGCCTTTTGGCGGGCATCTTCGTCAACATAGGTAACAATATATTGTGCAAAATATAATACGCGGTCAAGGTTTCGCCGGGTAATGTCGAGTAATAGGCCCAAATAAGAAGGCGTTCGCCGCGTATACCAAATATGCGCGACAGGTGTTGCCAGGTCAATATGACCCATGCGTGCGCGTCGCACCAGGGATCTGGTTACTTCAACTCCGCATTTGTCGCAGATGATGCCTTTATAACGCGGGTTCTTGTACTTTCCACAATAGCACTGGTAATCGCGAGAAGGACCAAAAATAGCTTCGCAAAATAATCCAT
>CAZSGL010000070.1:0-11323 GCA_964606265.1 uncultured Anaerolinea sp.
GCGAAATATTCCTGACCAAACTGGATATCCTCTCTGGCCTTGCGGAAATCCCTGTGTGCGTGGCATATCAACGCAGCGGCAGGTCGATTAATTCTTTGGATTTCTCAGGGGATGCGCGCCTGTTAGCTCAATGTAAACCAGTATACGAAACCTTGCCGGGTTGGCAGGAAGACCTGCGCCCCTGCCGCCGTTGGCAGGATTTGCCTGAAAACGCCAAAGATTATGTCCGATTCATTGAGGAGAAATCCCAACTGCCGGTGCGGAATATATCTGTCGGTCCGGAACGGCTTGCGTTGATCAGCAGGAGTTGACCCTATGACAACATCCTTTGAGAGTTACCAGAGTCCGTTCAGCTGGCGTTATGGCTCCCCGGAGATGCGCACCATCTGGGGCGAAGAGAATAAGCGCCTGACCTGGCGCAGGCTGTGGGTGACGATGGCTGAGGCGCAAACTGCGTGGAACCTGGTTTCGGCAGAGCAGGTCGAGGACCTTAGAACTCACATGAGTGAAGTGAATGTATCCCGCGCTCTCGAGTTTGAAAAAATAAACCACCACGACCTGATGGCTGAGATCAAAGTGTATGCCGAACAATGCCCGTTGGGCGGCGGCATCCTGCACCTGGGCGCGACCTCAATGGATATCAAGGATAACGCAGAAGTGCTGCAGTGCATCCAATCGCTGGACCTCCTGCTGCCAAAATTGGTGCGCGTGATCAACTCGCTCGCGGAGAAAATGGATACCTACGCCGCTATGCCGGTGATGGCTTTCACCCATTTGCAGCCTGCTGAACCAACCACCCTGGGCTACCGCCTTGCCAGTTACGCGCAAGACCTGCTGGCAGACTACGAAAAACTGGCGGATCTGCGCCGGAAGATAAAAGGGAAAGGGTTCAAAGGCGCGGTAGGAAATGCCGCGTCTTACGTGATGCTCTACGGACTTGAAGGCCAGCAGCGCTTTGAAGACCTGATCAGCCAGGCTTTGAAATTGTCGTTTTTTACGGTCAGCACGCAAACCTACTCGCGCAAACAAGATTACGAAATGCTCAGCATCCTGGCTGGATTGGCAGCAACCGCCTACAAGTTTGCCTTTGACCTGCGCCTGCTGCAATCTGAGGTGATCGGAGAAATGGCAGAACCTTTTAGCAGGGAACAAGTGGGTTCTTCTGCCATGCCTTTCAAGCGCAATCCCATTGAAGCCGAGAAAATTGATTCGCTGGCGCGGGCAGTCAGCACTGCCCCGGTCACCGCGTGGAACAATTACGCCAACTCGCTGTTGGAACGCACACTGGACGACAGCGCCAACCGCCGCTCCCTGATTCCGGAGAGTTTCCTGGCGATGGACGAGATATTGAGCTCACTGGTAGTCATCGTAGAAGGGTTGGTGGTGAATCCCGCCAGGATCAAGGAAAACCTCGAGAAGTACGGACCGTTCGCGGCTGTTGAACGCGTGATGCTGGCAGCAGTGCAAAACGGGGTTGACCGGCAGGAAATGCACGAGGTACTGCGCCAACTCAGTATGGCAGCCTGGCAGGAGATTCAACAGGGTAAACCCAATCCACTGGGGCGACTTGTCCAGGAGGACGTACGTGTCGGCAGGCGGCTCGCGCCGGAAGACCTGCGGAGCTTATTCCTGGTCGAGGGCTACACCGGTATCGCAGAATCGCGCGCACGCACCATGGCTCTGGACATCCGGGAGCGCTTCAGGGAATAACGTTGTAAACCATTCTTAAGGCACATCCCCACCTTACTACAAAACCGATCTAACTCATCCAGACAACCGGGCAGGCATGCAAGGTATAATTTAAGCAGGATGGTTACCATGAACATTCTGAATAGATGCCTGATCAGATAACCGATCTCTGATTATCCGGATTTGTTTTCAGAAAGATGAAGGAGATCTAATGCGCCAGTCCATGCTCACTGAAGAGCAATCCCGTTTTTTGCATGATGAAAAAGAAGTATTAACCAACGCATTACTCCGGCTGGCTGAACTTGAAATGCCGAAGGATTCTCTCGCTACCTTACAAAAAGCCATCCTCCAATTGGATGAACTATTCCTGCTGGTTGTCGTTGGGGAGTTTAACTCCGGTAAAAGCGCTCTCATCAACGCCATCCTTGGAGAACGCATCCTGGCGGAAGGGGTGACCCCGACGACCTCGCGCGTCACGTTGATCAAATGGGGCGAACAAAAGTCTGAGGAGGTGATGGACGAGGGATTTGCCGTGGTTTCCCATCCCCTGCCGCTGCTCAAGGAATTGAATATCGTCGATTCGCCCGGAACCAACGCCATCATTCGGCAGCACGAGCGCCTTACAGAAGAGTACGTCCCCCGCAGCGACCTCGTCCTTTTCACCACGTCGGCTGACCGACCGATGACTGAAAGTGAACGCCAATTCCTGGAGCGCATCCTCGCGTGGGGCAAAAAAGTGGTTTTTGTCTTGAACAAGACTGATATTTTCGAGGAGGCTGCCGGTCTGCAGGAAGTGAAGGAATTCATCCTCAAGAACGCCATCACCATCCTGGGTAACGCGCCGGATCTCTTCCCGGTTTCCGCACGTTTAGCCCAGCGGGCTGCTTCGTCAAAGGACGAGGCTGAACGCAACCAATTGCGCGCCGCCAGTCACCTGGACGAACTGGAGCAGTACATCGACAAAACCCTGGATGATTCCTCCAGGCTGCAGCTCAAGTTTCAAAATCCGTTGGGAGTTGCTGAAAACCTGGTGCTGCAAACCGAAAAAGTGATCCAGGCGCAAACTGCTGATCTTGAAGAAGATCACAAGACGGTAAATTCGCTGGAGACAGCCATTGCCGCCTACGAACGCGACCTGGTGCGTGAGCGTGCGCCACGCCTTGCTGAGGTGGAAAATGTTCTCAGTAAACTTGAACTGCGTGGATTGGACTTTTTTGACCGCACCATGCGCCTGACCAATATCCGCCACCTCATCAGGGGCGAGCAAGTGCGTGCCGCCTTCGAAAAAGAGGTGCTGGCAGATATTCCGCAACAAATCGAAGAGCATGTCCAGCAACTGATAGACTGGCTGGTGGATAAGGATCTGCGCGAATGGCAGCAGGTGATGTCTTACCTGCAGCGGCGCCAGGTGCAAAACATTGATCGCGTTGTGAGCGACGGTCTTGGCAAGCAGACCAGACTCCGCCGCGAGTTGATCTCCCAGGTTGGCGCAAATGTCAAAAAGATCATCGAAAGTTATGACCGCACGCGCGAAGCCAGTGAACTGGCTGCCAATGTTGAATCGGCTGTGGCTAAAACCGCCCTGTTTGAAGCCGGCGCGGTAGGACTGGGAGCATTGGTGGCAACGGCGCTGCTCTCTTCAGCGCTTGATATTACCGGCATCATCGCGGCTGGCACCCTGGCTGTTGTGGGCTTCTTCGTTATCCCTTATAAACGGAAACAAGCCAAGGACAATTTCAGAGAAAAAATCGTGGGCATGCGCACCAACCTCATTGATACATTAACGGATACTTTCACCAGGGAAACAAAAAACTCCATTGATGATCTGAAGGAAAATATCGCGCCGTACACCCGCTTTGTGCACGCTGAAACAGAGAGAATTGGAAAAACACGAACCATTTTGGCTGAGCTTCGCCAGAATATTTCAGCGCTGCGCGCCCGTATCGAAACAGTGGTGAAGTAAACCCATAAGATCAGGCAAGTCTCCAATCCGCATATACTTTGAGTAGATGCAACAGGCGCCCCAAGCAATAAGGGGCGCTTTTTGGTTTGACAGGGTGAAAGCAACTGAGAATCACCCTGCACCATCAGCGCAACATTTAGACATTTAACAGGTCTTTTTCGGGATTTTATCAGTCTCTTTGCCATACGATGTAAATGGATTATTGCCTGTGTTTCCAACGCGACCTCCCGAGTTGATCAAATTGCCGGGAGCGAGTTTAGCTGGAACAGGAGGTAAATGGCGGATTCAGAGTTATTTGGCAGAGAGCGATAAGGAGACGCTTTACCAATTCATTCATAAAGCTTCTACATTCTGAATTAGGTCAATAACGCTTAAGTCCAGATTTATTTTTATTAAAAATAGGAGAATATTGTGAAAATTAAGAGTAAGCAAATGTTTAAAGTTGTCGCGGTTGCCCAAATATTGGTTCTTTTTGTGCTTGCAGGGTGTTCCGTGCAACTTCCGGTAGATATCTGCCACGCAACAGGTGACCTGGAAACCCCCTATGAAGTCTTCACGGTTACCACCAACGCAGATGTGGAAGAACACGTTGCGCACGCCAACGACCTCTACCCGGTACCAGAGGGCGGCTGCCCGACCACCCTGGTGGAAGTGGACAATGAACAGGTCACGATCTGCCATGCGACTACCAGTACAACGACACCCTATCGCGAGATCATTGTCAGTGTTAATGGATTAAATGGTCATGGTGATCATATTGGGGACATCTTCCCTGCACCTGCAGGTGGATGCCCAACCAGTGTATTGGAATTAGTGGAAGAGGAGATTTCGATTTGTCACGCTACCGGAATTGAAGAGACTCCTTATGAAGTAGTGATGGTCAATCTTAATGGTATGGATGGTCATGCTGACCATGTGGGAGATATCGTCCCTGCGCCAGTAGGTGGTTGCCCGACAATCCTGTTGGAAGTCGAAGACGGCAAGGTATCCATTTGCCATGCCACCAGCAGCGAAAAGAACCCGTATAGAGAATTCAATGTGAGTGTTAACGGCTTGAACGGTCACGTGAAACATGAAGGCGACATCTTCCCGACAATTGAAGGCGATTGCCCTGACACCGTCCTGGATATAGTTGATAACAAAATTACGATCTGCCATGCTACAGGAAGTGAGAAGAATCCTTATGTGAGTATCACTGTTAGCGTTAACGGTCTTAATGGTCACGGTAAACATGAACGCGACATTATCCCCGCAGCAGAGGGCAGTTGCCCGACTACAAATTAAGCTCCAGTACGGCAATTTTGGTCAACGTGTGCCCTGCAAATTCTTACTGTTTACATTAAGAGGGCACACGGCGGCCATTTTGATATTGTCCTTTAAAACCAACTCCGGAGGAATAAGATGAAGAATAAACTGTTTGGTTTCACAATCCTAATCGCAATGCTTTTCATGATCGTAAGCTGCGCACCTGGTACTGGTATACAAATTACCACTCCCAAACCCGTAACATTAACCACTCCCGCACCTGGTGCTCAAATCGACGTGCCTGGGTTTAAGGTCCAGGTCTATACACCCGGTCCAAATCCTTCGGTCAATACCGGTGACGCCAGCAATCGCATCGCGGGTATCCTGCAGGGATTGTGGCATGGGATCATCTCACCGGTCACGCTCGTGCTGTCGTTCATCAATCCAAATATTCAGATGTATGAAGTGCACAACAATGGCGGTCAATACAACCTGGGGTTCCTGTTGGGTGTAGCGATTGTTTTCCTCCTACTGGGGATAACTGCTGGCAGAAGACGGTGATCAACAGCTCTGACAAATTATTCGATCTAACAAAAGGAGATAAATCTTATGATGCCTATTGGTGATGATAATTCTGCCCGTAGAACAGTTCCGATCGTTACCTACGCCCTGCTTGCAATAAACATCATTGTGTTCATCATCGAACTGGGTGGCGGCGACGCGTTCATTGAAAAATGGGCTTTTGTTCCCAACCGCTTCCTGGCAAACCCCACTGGCGATTTTATTACTCTTTTCACCTCCATGTTCATGCATGCCGGGTGGTTGCATCTGGCGAGTAATATGCTTTACCTGTGGATCTTCGGGGACAACGTGGAAGACCGTTTTGGTCACATCAAATTCCTTGTCTTTTACCTGCTGTGCGGGCTTGCAGCAACATTCGCACAACTTTTATTTGGCTCAGGATCAGACTTGCCAAACCTGGGTGCATCAGGCGCGATCGCCGGCGTACTCGCAGCTTACCTTATCCTTTTCCCACAGGGAAGAATCAAGGTGCTGATGGGTCAACAACCGGTGCAAGTATCCGCGTTGATCGTCATCGGATTATGGATCCTCCTGCAGTTGTTTAGCGGGATCGGTTCCATTACCTCAGCTACAGCTTCAGGTGGCGTGGCTTACATGGCGCATATCGGTGGTTTTGTGGCGGGTTTATTGTTAACATTCCTGTTTCGTGGAGGCAGAAAAGCACTTCCGTCTTGACGGGAAAACTCGTTAATTGGGCATCCCTGGCGGAATGTGGATGAGCGGCATGCTGGCGATTGGATATCGCTATTGTATCTCCGCCCAGCTTTGATACAATTTGATAAACCACTTCCGCCGAGTCGGAATATGAAAACGGATCGGCATTAGAAAATAATCTTCAGCCTTTTATACCGGGAGAAAAGTTTTCCCGGTAAACGGCTCTACAAAAGTAGAGCCAGCAAAACTACCAGTCAACCATAAGGAGATTAAAATGACCATGTTGGACCCAAGCAATACCTCAGATATACTTCGCGCCAACGCCCTGCACGTATTACCGCCTCTTCCATTTGCTGAAACCGCACTGGAACCCGTCATCACCGCCAATACACTCAGTTTTCACTACGGCAAACATCACAGGACCTACGTGGATAACCTGAATAAATTGGTTTCAGGTACGGATTATTCAGAGATGACGTTGGAAGAAATCATTACCGGAACGGCAGGACGTGTGGAAAGAGCCCCCATTTTTAATAATGCCGCCCAGGTTTGGAACCACACGTTTTATTGGAACAGCCTGAAAGCCAAGGGCGGGGGCGAACCACCTGCGGAACTCAAAAAGAAGATCGAGGACTCCTTTGGCAGCCTGGACGCCTTTAAAAAGGAGTTCGCGGGTGCCGCTGTTGCCCAATTCGGGAGTGGCTGGGCATGGCTGGTTTTGGATAACGACAAGCTCAAGGTGGTAAAAACCGCCAATGCCGAGAATCCCCTGACAGCCGGCTTGAAACCTTTGCTGACCATCGATGTGTGGGAACACGCCTATTACCTGGATTATCAGAATCGACGTGCTGACTACGCAGCCGCCGTGTTGGATAAACTGATCAATTGGGAATTTGCCATTCAGAACATCGGTTAATTCTGGGTGCCTAATTTAATTAAGGGAGGATCGAAATGAAAGGCTTTGTAAAAAATATCGAAGAAATTGCTTCAAAGAATTCAAATTTTCGCCAGGTGCTCTACACTGCCAAAAATTGCCAACTCGTTGTGATGTCATTAAAGCCCGGGGAGGAGATCGGTATGGAATTGCATCATCTCGATCAGTTCTTCAGGGTTGAGGAAGGGATGGGTGAAGCTATTTTAGATGGCGTTCACACCAAGATCAATGCTGGTTTTGCAATACTCGTTCCTGCCGGGACAAATCACAATTTCGTCAACACTGGTAAAGCTCCGCTGAAACTCTATACGCTTTATGCACCGCCAAACCATAAGGATGGTACTGTTCACCATACCCGCGCTGATGCAGAGAAGGATAACGAACACTTCGACGGTAAAACAACGGAATAACGATAGCAGTTGTAGCTGCGAGTTGCCCTGCTGGACCTACACATTTCGCCCTGGAATTGGAAATTGACCGGGAGGAATATAGCCTCCATTCCAGTAGATTTCAAGTTTTTACTATCCTGGTTAGCAAATTTCGCCGCAAGACTTGTAGCCTGCAAGTCAGAAATGACACTGCAGGCTATTTTTTTTAATCGGGCAATTAGACCAATGCGGTTAGTCGAAATCCTTCAAAACTACACTTCACTAATAACTCCTAGTAAGGCCAGGGTTGCCATGAGGACAAATAAAGCCACTCCACCGGCGGTTAGCAGGTAATAGCGTGGGCGTGTGGCGGAAAGGACAGCACGATGCACCATCACTATTTGCCACAGCGCGATTGGAAGCGCCCATAACATCCACCGCCCGGCGTAGCGGGAAAATAAAGTGAGGACGATGACAAACACAAAAGCTGTTCCAACTAACCAATCCACCAACCAGGCTGCGCCTCTTTGACCCAGGCGCACTGTTAGTGTTTTTTTGTCAACAGACCGATCGGCGTGATGGTCAGGGATTTGAAAAGAGATCAGCATGGCGGCGTGAACCAACACCAATGGGAGACAGATCAACCAAAGCTCGCCTGGCGGAAACGCTCCCTGCATGCAATAACCTGCCAGGGGTACCACCAAAGCCACGATGACCGATGTGGATAACTCGCCCCAGCCGGACGACATCAGGGAAAGCGGCGGCGAAGAGTAAAACCAGGAACCCAGGAAGCAGAAGATAAAAATGGGGATCATCCACAGGGACAAGAAAGACGCGAAGATAGCGGCAATAATCGCAATTACAGCACAAATGCGGGCTGCTGTTAGGACTGCTCCCGGCGAAATGCTTCCCTCAGAGAGAATTCCCGAACCCCCCGAGAACCATGTGCGATTGTTTTCAACAAGGCTGTCGACTTCGATGTCGTAATGTTCGTTCAGATATTGACCCATGAGCTGGATGGACGTTACTAACAATTGACCGAGGATGTATGCAGCCCAGTTTATTTCCCTACCTGGTTGAATAGTAAGAGCTGCGCCAAGGGCGTAAAGTAAAAAACCTCCCAACAGGAAAACAACCCGGGAAAGTTTGATGAAATTCCAGACATAATGTAGACAGGCGGAAATTGCCACCTTCATCGCCTCCAAATTTCTGCCTTTTTTGAATTCCCTCTTCTCGTTTAGTCCTACAACCTGCCCCCGGGCAAAGAAAAAAAGGCGCAAATAAACATGGCGCTCAAATTAATCGCCGGTGTTCATAAGCACTTTAATTGTACAATACGATTACCTGCCATAAATTGATTAAGCAGGGCCGCTGGCTATTGATCCTAATCTGATTGTGTAATTTCCTTTCACTGAATTAAAGGAGGTTGTAAATGCCTGATTCTAGTAACCTGCCGAACCTTGCAGATGATTTTCTGCGCATTCACAGGGCAATTACCCGCGGGCTCTTCGTGGCGGTCACTCGTGGAGCGGTTTTCCTCAAGGAAGGATTCCCGGACCGCAGCCTGCAACAGGGGTTTGCGCTTTATATCCAGGCTTTATCAGCCGTTTTATCCGCACATCACCTGGGTGAAGACGAAGTGGCTTTTCCAGCGCTCAAACTAAAACTCCCCGCTGTTCCATATGGAAGCCTTGCTGCCGATCATGTAAGGATTGAGACCGCTATGAATTTGGTCAAAAGCACCCTGCCTGAATTAGGCGCAGAGGCTCCGGCAGCCGCTTTAGGGAAGGTTGTGGGAAACCTCCAGCAGATTCTTTCAGTCTGGACACCCCACATACTGATTGAGGAGACCGCTTTCAGCGCAACAGCTATTGCAGGAGCATTTAGCCAGGAGGAGCAGGCTGAACTCTCCATGTTGTTTGCCAAACATGCACAGGAGCACGTTGGTCCACCATTCTTTGCCCTGCCGTTTGTATTGTTCAACCTTTCTCCTGAAGACCGCGCCAGGATGGCGGCGGTGATGCCCAGGACGGTGATCGAGGAACTCATACCGGGAGAATGGCAAGAGAAGTGGGCACCGATGAAGCCTTTCCTGCTCGACTAAGATCCTGGCGGTCTCAACCGGGATTGGCAGTCATTAAAAACCCGGAATATTCAATTATCACCACTAGTAGCACAAATTAATGACTTTTATCCTCCATCACAATAGGTGGAGGAACCTGGATCATAGGAGAGGATTAAGCATGATCGAGATACCGGAAGCTGCAGGATTAGCCCGTCAAATCAACCAAACCATTTCGGGGAAAACAGTCAGCCAGGTCATCGCCGCCCAGAATCCACACGGTTTTGCCTGGTACTATGGCGACCCCTCCGGGTATGCAGCCTTACTGGTCGGTAAAAAAATAGGCAAGGCAGTTAACCCGGGAGGTATGGTTGAGATCGAGGTGCAGGATGTTCGGCTGCTTTTTTCAGACGGCATCAACCTGCGCTTTCACCAAACCGAGGGTGAACAACCGCTGAAACATCAGTTGCTTATCACTTACGAAGACAATACTTCTTTGAGCGCCACGGTGGCAATGTATGGCGGTTTATCCTGCTTCCCGCAGGGAGTAAACGACAATCCCTATTACCTGGCTGCCAGGCAAAAAATATCACCTCTGGCAGGGGAATTTACCAAAGATTATTTTTTTAGCTTATTTGTGGAGGGAACGGAGAAATATTCGCTTAAAGCGTTTCTCGCCACTGAACAGCGCATCCCCGGTCTTGGCAATGGCGCGCTGCAGGATATTCTTTTCAATGCGAAACTTCATCCGAAAAGAAAGGTGAATTCACTCACAACGCGGGAAAAAGAGTCGCTTTTTCTCGCCGTCAAAAACACTTTAATTGAAATGGCTGCCCTGGGTGGTCGGGATACAGAAAAGGACTTGTTTGGGAACCCCGGGGGGTACCGGACCCGGATGAGCAAAAATACCGCGGGGCAGCCCTGCCAGGCCTGCAGAAGCCTGGTCATCAAGCAGGCATACATGGGCGGCAGCATCTATTTTTGCCCGGGTTGTCAAAAGGAAAGTTAATTTACAATTCACTCCCCACAAAAGGAGGTGGACAATGAAACACTTTTTAACGTGGGCAAAACACGGCTATTCACTGCGCACACGCCTGCTGTTTTTAATCCCAGCGGGGCTCTTGTTCTTGTTCTTTTTTCCGTACACACTGGCGGTTCTTCTTCCACGCCTGGATGCTTCCCTCAACCTGCCGCGCATAACCTTTGGGGCAGTCAATATAATCACCGGTGGGCTGCTGGTGGTATTAGGAGCAATTTTTGGTCTTTGGTCCATCATTCAGCAAATGACACAGGCGCAGGGCACTCCCATCCCTGTGATGGCCACGCAAAAATTGCTCGTACATGGCGTTTTCAAATATTCCCGCAACCCAATGCTTTTCGGCACTTTATGCGCTTATCTTGGAGTTGCCATCCTGGTTGGATCAATTTCAGCGATGGTGGTAGTGGTTCTCTTCACCCTGCTGATAATCACTTACATAAAAACCATCGAGGAGAAAGAACTCGAATTGCGCTTCGGGCAGGATTACCTGGACTACAAGGCATCCACGCCATTCTTTTTTCCAGGAATGCACGGTAGAAAATGAGAAAGTAAGGCGGGATGTTTACTCCATCAAACAGCGCTTTGGGGAATTGTGGCATAATTGACCATCAATAGAAAAACAGGTCATATTTCGATACAGGAACAGGTGAATAATGCCAACAGCCAATCTTGCTGTCAAAATTTGGGGGCATACTTTTAAAAACCCGGTCATCCCCGCTGCCGGACCGAATGTGGGCTCGGGTCAGATGATCCGCCGCGCGGCGGAAGGCGGCGCGGGTGGTTTACT
>CAZSGL010000071.1:0-11277 GCA_964606265.1 uncultured Anaerolinea sp.
TCGTGCGCAACGAACTGGAGGCTGGCCGGCTTGAATGGGAGGAATACTCCCATTTTGGCATGATTTCGCGTTTGCAGGCTGGCGCCTCCGGACTCCCCTTTATCCCGATGAATCAAACCGCTGCCACTGATCTGGAACACAATAATCCTAATATCCGCCGTGTGAAGGACCCCTACACCGGGCGTGAGGTAATCACTGTTCCACCTCTCACCCCGGACGTGGGTATCATCCATGTTCAGCGCGCAGACAAGAACGGTAATGCCCACATCTGGGGCATCATCGGTGAACAAAAAGAGGTGGCATTTGCATCAAAGAGTGTCATCATCACCGCTGAGGAGATCGTCGATGAAGATGTCATCCGCTCTGACCCCAACCGCACCCTCATTCCGGAGTTGATTGTTAAAGCCGTTTGTCACGTTCCGCACTGCGCTCATCCTTCTTATACCCAGGGTTATTACGACCGTGATAACGTCTTCTATCTCAACTGGGACGAGATCAGCGAAGATCCCCAATCCGTAAGCCAGTGGCTCGAGGATTGGGTATACGGATTAAAAGATGCCGGGGAGTACTGGCAAAAACTGGGTGCAGAAACCCATGCGCGCCTGGCAGTCAAGCCCAAGCTCGCCGCCCCAGTCAATTACGGGGATTACTAGGAGGACATCATTACTATGAATCAGGTTCCCGAAATACAATATTCCTCCTCTGAATTGATGTGCGTTAATGCAGCCCGCCTGCTGCGCGATGGAGACGTTGTCTTCGTTGGCGTTGGATTGCCAAACCTGGCGTGCAACCTGGCGCGCCGCACACACGCTCCCAATCTTCAGATGATCTACGAAGCCGGTGTTATTGGCGCACGCCCCTCGCGGCTGCCCCTGTCCATTGGTGACCCCACCCTCGTCAGCGGAGCCAGTTCGGTCTGCGGCATGTATGATATCTTTTCGCTGTACCTGCAGCGCGGTAACGTGGATGTGGGCTTTCTCGGCGGCGCACAGATTGATCGCTTTGGTAATATCAATGCTACTGTCATTGGCGACTACGCCAACCCCAAGGTACGCCTGCCTGGTTCGGGTGGTTCACAGGAAATGGCCGGCTGGGCGAACCGCTGCTATGTCATCACCCCTCACCAAAAACGGCGCTTCCCTGAAAAAGTGGATTTCCGCACCTCTGCAGGTTTCCTTGGCGGCCGGGCTGAACGTCAGGCTGCAGGAGTTCGTGGAGGTGGTCCCCTGGTAGTTGTCACCAACCTCGGCTTGTTGGAACCGGATGATAATGGCGAATTAATGCTCACTTCCCTGCATCCCGGCTGCACAGTAGAGCAGGTGAAAGCCAACACCGGGTGGGATATAAAGATCGCCAGTGAGATCAAATTCACCCAACCCTTGCTGGATACAGAATTAACCCTCCTGCGTAAAGAATTGGATCCAGAGGGCATCTATCTGAAAGGGAGTTAGATGGCGAAACACCCCAATATTGAGGTACTCACCACGGTTCCCTTCCCCGAACCGATCATGCAGCGGCTCAAAAACCTCACACCGCGCATCAAGATCACCATGTTCCCGGCACAAAAGGTAGAGGAAGTCCCTCCCGACTTATGGAATAAAGCCGAGGTATTGTATACCGACGTGCTTCTTCCCAATGTGGAACTCGTGCCTAATCTGCGCTGGATTCAGTTCCATTACGCCGGCATAGATTATGTTTTGGATACACCGCTGGCGACCAAAACTGATCTGGTGCTCACCTCAATGAGCGGGGCTTCTGCCATCCAGGAAGGTGAATACATCCTGATGATGCTGCTTGGGCTTGGTCACCGTATGCCTGAACTCGCTCTCAACCAGATGAAAAAAGAGTGGCCTGCCGACCGCTGGGATAAGTTTACGCCGTCTGAATTGACAGGATCAACAGTGGGTTTCATTGGATACGGCAGCATAGCCCGTGAAGTTGCCCGCCTGCTGCAACCTTTTCATGTAAAAGTTCTAGCGGTTAAAAAGGATGCCATGCACCCGGTAGATAAGGGGTATACGTTGGAAGGTCATGGGGACCCTGATGGAAATTGTTTCCATCGCCTGTATCCAGTTGAAGCGCTCAAATCCATGCTGAAAGAATGTGATTATGTAGTTTGCACCCTTCCGTTAACACCCGAGACTAAAGGGATGATCAATGATGAAGTGATCCGCAGCTTCAAGCAGGGAGCCTTTTTCATACAGGTATCTCGCGGAGGTGTCGTGGATGAAAATGCCCTTTCCCTGGCTCTTATAGAAAAACGCCTTGCCGGTGCTGTCCTTGATGTATTCACAGAAGAGCCCTTGCCGTCGACATCTCCCTTATGGAAAGTTCCCAACCTGGTCCTCACCCCGCATGTTTCCGGTTTTAGCCCCAGGTATAAGGAGCGCGCCGGGGAAATGTTCATCGAGAACCTTAGAAGGTACTTACACGGTGATGAGCTGATGAACAAGTTCAATCCAGAACGCTACTATTAAGGCTCAGAAGGGTTATTAGTTCTAAATGGAATGATCCTTCTGCTGGTTTTAGGGGGGGCGTCGTATTATTATGGCATCTGCAGCGATAACTACCATCTTCTTCGACCTGGGATACACTCTGATCAATTTTGAGGGTGATGTTCCGAGCGTCTTGCGAAAATCCTACCGTTCCCTGGTACAAGCGTTAATTAATTCCGGTTATTCACTGGATGCCAATGAATTCATCCGGCAGTATGAAAAGATTATCAACGCCTATTACGTCGTCAGGGATATCGACCTCATTGAACAACCTGTTGGAGATATTGTTAATAAAACACTGGCGCATCTGGATCAGTCTCCGGCATCCCCCAATGTGATCGATGAGGCTGTGGAAGCCATGTTCAAGGTTACCGAAGCCTGCTGGAAGGTGGAACCGGACGCCCACGAAATGCTCACCTCTTTAATTGCGAACGGCTATCGACTGGGAATGATCTCCAATGCTTCAGACCTGCCTGATCTGAATCGCCTGGTAAAGAATGCCGGGCTGGGTAAGTACTTCAGCGCAATCGTCGTTTCTGCCGCAGAAAAAATACGTAAACCTGATCCAAGGATTTTTACTAAAGCATTGGACTTGATGGGTTCAACACCTTCCACGTCAATCATGGTGGGCGATACCCTGACGGCAGATATCATGGGAGCGCAAAAATCCGGGTTGCGTGCGGTCTGGATCACTCGGCGTGCCAACCGGCCTGAGAATGCCCGCGTGCAATCCCTGGTAATCCCGGATTGGAAGATCAACCAACTATCAGAATTGATCCCCCTTCTCAATTTCATCCAGGATTAAAACTCCCACCGAAGGGCGGGAGTTTTGTTTTCAATTGCTTTCAGGCGGCAGAGGAGGCGGTAAATTCGATTGCAATGGCAGTGGAGGTGGCACAGGTGTTGTGGGAGGAATTGGAGGTACTTGCATCATCCCATCCCTGGAGACCACAACCGTTTCCATTGAGTTCGTTGGCGGTATTGGTGGAGTATTAACCTGTGGATATCCATAAGGAGCACCGTATAAGGACTGCTGTTTTTTCTTCCTAAAGACACCCGTAATCAACAAGATAACAACAATCGCAGCCAAACCAGCCACAATAAGCAGAATTGCCCACCAGGGGAATGCCATGCCTTTACTTGTGGCTGTGGTAAAGGTTGCCTGCATGATTGCATTTGGATTTTTCCAGGTTACCGATGTTGGGGAAATCTTCTTCCCGTTAGTTTCCACAATAGTCAATCCCTCAACCGTGAACGATAATTCCGGGGCAAAACCGATATCAAGCCCACTGCTGCTCAAATTAGTTGCATCCAACACAAACTCAACCTGGGTTTCGCCATCCATATCGGTTTTTGTGAATGTTCCCGGGGTACCCAGGAATTCATTCAACTTATCTAATCCTTCACCTGAGACGGTGATCTTGTAGGGAACATTCCCCTGGCGATCAGGCAGCTGTTTAAAATCAATATCCAAACCGGTATTCAGTCCCTCGGAAGTCAGTAAGTTCAATCCTGCAATCACTTCCTGCCCATACTCTACATAAGACTCGCCTTCAAAAAGAATTTCAAGGTTTACAGCCCACTTTTCGTTTTTATCGAGGTTTACAGTCGTGTCAGCAGAAAGTATGGATACACAACCCGACAATAACAAAACAATTAGTAATATTGACAAACAAAACGTGAGCTTCTTCATAGGGTCCTTTCTAATAATCACATGAAAACGATTTCCACCTTCAATCATATTACAGTATTATTCCCAAGTTGCAAACATTTTCGAAAGATAGACATTCACAAACCAGAATTTTAAAAAATAATTGGGATTCAGTTGTAAAATGAACAGAACTGCCGGAGAGATAAGGATGGTTAATGGATATGGCTAATTTCCTGATCATTGCAAGCGGTCTTGCCTGGACAATTGTTTACATCGACAGTATTCGCATCGGCATAAAAGACAAAACCTTTGCCATGCCATTTTGGGCATTGGCGTTGAATATCGCCTGGGAATTTTTGCACGCGGTTTTTGGATTTCGCGAAGTTGGGCTCACTCTCCAAATCGCCATAAACGGGATTTGGTTCCTATTTGATCTAGGGTTGCTGTACACATTCTTCCGTTATGGACGACAGTATTTTCCGAAACAGTATCATGTTTCCTGGTTCTACACATGGGGTATTTTTGGATTATTTACAGCTTTCATTGTGCAATTTACCTTCATCCACGAATTTGGTTTGCTCATGGGGGCGGTATATTCAGCATTTCTACAAAACCTGCTCATGTCGATCTTATTCATTGTTATGCTCGCCCAGCGTAATAGCAGTGAAGGTCAAACATTATTGATCGCCGTCTGCAAGTGTATCGGTACGCTTGCGCCTTCAATCTTCATGGGTGTCCTGGGAATAGAGTCTTTACTGGAGCCCAACCGTCTCGTTCTGGTTACCGGCGGATTGATCCTATTCTTTGATCTTGCCTATATCTGGTTGCTATCCAGGGCAAAAATCCATGAAAAAGCCCGAAGTTTTTGAGGAAGCCACTGCAAATTCCATCCTGACCCTCTCTTGGTGATAAAATAACCTCTTGTCCACATCGCCTGTAAAACCCCGGTTTTCACCTTACCTTGCGCTGCTGATCGGCATCCTTATGCTCAGCATGACAGGCATCCTGGTGCGCTGGGCAGACGCCCCCGGGACTGTGACCGCAACGTTCCGCATGGGAATTGCAGCGTTGGTGTTAACGCCTCTGGCATTCAGAGAGAGAAAAACTTCTACTCCCGGGCAAAAACGCGGATGGGTTTTGCTCATTCTGGCGGGTTTATTCGTCGCTCTGGATCATGGCACTTTAAACACTGCTGTCGGTCTCACCCGGATTGCAAATGCGACACTGCTCAACAACCTCTCCCCATTATGGGTAGCGCTCTTTGTGCTGCTTGTTTGGCGGGAATCACTCAACCGCTGGTTCTGGTTGGGATTAATCCTTTCCCTTGCAGGTGCAGGGCTCATCCTTGGCGTTGATCTGGTCAACCACCCGCAACTTGGGACTGGAGATTTCCTGGCTTTTCTATCCAGTTTTTTTTACGCGGGGTACTTCCTGGTCACACAAGTGGCACGCAGGTCAGGTTCCTTGTGGCGCTATTCCTGGTCAATCTACGTTATTAGCGCCATCCTGCTTCTTGGTTTTAACCTCTTCATGGGGGTTCCGATTTTTGACTATCCTCTAAAAACATTCCTGGTGTTTATCGCCATCGGTGTTTTCTGCCAGGCAATTGGTGTTACCAGCATCGCATACGCGCTGGGCCACCTGCCTGCATCAATAGTCTCACCAACCATGGTGGCACAAATCGTTCTCACCTCATTGTTAGCCATTCCCCTCACTGGCGAGTGGCTTTCGCTTTTTCAGATACTTGGGGGGTTGGTCGTCATTGCCGGGATAATCCTTGTCAATATCAGCCGCTCCCGACAAGCCAAAACTCTCTTTACGCCGGATCTTATTGATCCTCCGAAGGACGACCTTTCATCATAATCTTGAATTTCTCCACGATCCTGGGATCGTAGGCTTTTCCAATGTTTTCTTCAACATACTTCCAGGCTTCTTCATCTGTAGACGCCTTGCGGTATGGACGGTCAGACCTCAGCGCGTCCCACCCGTCAATCACTGAAAACACGCGTGCAATTAATGGAATTTCTTCACCTTTTAATCCCTGGGGGTATCCTGTTCCATCCCATTTTTCATGGTGACAGTAAGCCACATTCAATGAGTTTTTGAGGAACTCGATCGATTTCAACATGTTTTTCCCCAGGGTTGGATGAGTACGCATGATTACCCACTCCTCTTCTGTTAATGGAGAGGGTTTAAGCAGTATCATATCTGGAATCCCCATTTTCCCGATGTCATGAAGTAGTGCGCCTCGACGTAAATCAACCAATTCTGATTCTTTCATTCCCATAAGGCGAGCCAATTGAACCGCTTTTTCTGCCACACGACTCGAATGCCCTTCTGTATCGCCATCCCGCAGCTCCAGCGCCCGTGCCCACCCCTCGATCGTGGCATCATAGGCTTGCCGCAGGTTTTCATTGGCTATCTGAACATCCTCAAGAAGAGAGGAATTATCAATTGCAATGGCAGCCTGGCTGGCCATCGAATCTAAAAGGTTTAACCATTGAGGGTCTTCCGGCAGGGGACCGCGGTTAAAGATCTCCAGAACACCTTTGACCGCCCCCTTTGCGATCAGCGGGATACCAAGGTAATCTGTGAATCCGTCCTCTTCCATTCCATCTGTCCTTAATTGCGAGAAGCGTGTACCAAGATCATTTGCCGCAACGATGCGTCTCTCCTGCGCGGCTTTTCCAGCATAACTTTCTCCCAACTTCAGATTTGTATTTTCAACCGCCCTGCTTTTAAACCCTGCCCCGGCAGCAAAATTCAGTCTATGTGTAACGGCATCTAATAACAAGATTGAGGCGGAATGAACCTTGAGTTGCTGCTGCACCTGGTTTAACAATACGCGTAACACCACTGGCAGGTCCATACTGGCAGAAATAGCCAAATCCACCGCGTGCAGTGCCGCCAGGTATTGTACCTGTCGTTTAACTTGCTCCTCGGCTTGTTTTCGAGCAGTAATATTGCTGATGCTCACCAGAATATGGGAAAAATCTTCTCTGTTTTCCGGAATACGGTAAATCACATTTACATCTACAGGTTCGCCTGTCAGCGTCCTATTGATTGTCTCGCCATTGTAGATTGTCTTTTTATCCCAAATAGCCAGCAACTCGTCTCTGAAAGATCTGTAGGATTCTTCGGTAAACATGGTGCCGATATTTAAGAAAAGTTCTGCCTTGGATTTTGCCTTATATATCTCCATAGCCTCGTCGTTGACATCTAATACCACTACTGTCTCTACAGCCTTTTTCACAAATTCCGGGTGCTCCTCCATGTAACCAGGCAGATTGGTGATTCCGGTTGAGCGTAAGTTTTCAAGCAAGTCATACACTGCAAGAAAATCCTGTTCCCACAAGGAAACGGGTACTGTCTCAAAAATCGAACGGTAACGGAGGCTGCTCTCAAGGATTTCATTTTGGGACTTCTTGATCTCTGTGATATCCCTGGTGATGGATAGTATGCTGGGAACATCATCAACTTCGATAATACTGGCAGACATTAGACCAGTTAATACTCTCCCATCTTTCATGCAGAATTCAGCTTCAAAATTCTTTACTTCTCCCTTTGTCTTCAATTCTTCGACCAACCTGGCGCGGTCTTCAGGATTTGCCCAAATATCCAGGTCAATAGAAGTTTTTCCGATCAATTCTTCCCGTGTGAATCCAGTTAATTCCATGAAACTACGGTTGGCGTCCACGTACAGACCATCGCTGAGCCGGTTCAAGTTGATCGCATCTGGCGAGGTATAAAAGACTTTCTTAAACCGCTCTTCCAGTTTTTGGATCTTTCGTTCACTTTTCACCTGGTCGGTGATGTCCTCGATCAAGGCAATTCCACCTTTGTATTCAAATTTTTCATTAAATATTGGGGTGGTGTGCAGGGCAATGTAAAGTCCGGTTTTTGCCAATTCTCCAATTGGGTTAAAGTACCCTTCGTAATAGCCTTCTTCATGGTCAAGGACTGCCCTGATTGCGGGCAGAATGCGTGAGTCGGGCAACAAGTTAAGGTCATAACCTTCCAGCACTTCCCGATTGGTGCCCATAATGCGGTTTACGATCTCATTAGAATTGGTGATTTTTAATGAGGTATCATAATAAAAAAGACCTACAGGGGATTTTGCGAATAATAAACGGTAACGTTCTTCGCTGCTCTTTACCTCGCTCGTTCTCCGTCTAACAATTCTGCGAAGGGACCAGACCCATGCCGCTGCCATCACGGCAAAGACCAATAAAATCACCCCACCAAAGATAAAGTATCTCGCCTGGTCAAGAAAACTCTCCCTTTCATAAGCAAAGAACCACTTTTTATGAATCTGGTTGTAAATTCCGCTGGCATTTACAATTGAAAGTGACTGGTCAAGTTCTCGCAACAAGACCTTGTTGGGTTCTGCCACAGCAAAACCGTATTGTCTTTCGTTAATGTATTCTCCAAGTGATCTCAGGTTACTAAACTGGTTTTCCTGGATGAAGTAATACCCCTGGATCTGGTTTAACAAAGCGCCATCATATTTTCCAGCCGCCAATAATTGCAGCGCTTCTCGCGGTTTTTCTACTGTGACAATTTCCCCCGCAAATTCTATTTCCTTGAGGTAATCCTCCATCACCCCGCCCTTCTGGATGATGATCTGTTTTCCCTGGATGTCTTCCAGCTTCCTTATCGAGGAGTTCCGCCTGACAAAAAGATCAAAATAGAGTGCAGAATGCGGTGTGCCAAACTCGAAGAGCGGTTCCCGTTCATTAGAATGCGCCATCCCACCAATAACATCCACTTTACCTGAGAGCAGGTTTTGTTTGGCTTCCTCCCAGGGAGTAAGTTGGAACTCAACTTCAACCCCCATCACCTCGGCAACTGCCCGGATCAGGTCGTTATCAAATCCTTTTGCCTCACCATTTTCCATGAACGAGAATGGGGGATAATCTGCATCCCCGCCTACACGCAAAACACGCCTGTCAGGTCGGGTGGTTTGAGAGGATGGTGTAACAATTGCGATAGGTTGAAATGAAGAGAAAAGGCGCGACTTAAAACCAATGCCAGCAAATACAACAATCAGGGCTGCTGCCAGGATGAGGCTGATTATAAATTTTGGGTTTTTGCTGAAGGTCTTTAGTTTCACTGAGCCCCGGTGATACGCATGAATCTCCCCTGGGCGTTACCAAAAAATGCCAATAGCTCCAATTTTCCGGAACGAGTGCATTAATATTATGATTTTATTTTAGAGGTTTTTTGAGATTTTTCAAGAGCGTATAATCCCCCATTGTCCTTTTTAGCTTGATGCCATGCTACAATTCAAGCAGAGGTGAAAATGGAAAGAACAGTTCCCAAGTCTGCATCCGACGAAATTGATCTTTATCTACGCACTCTCTACTCACTGCTGCGTTCAACTACGGAAGTGCAAATTCGCACATTGGAGGAAGTGTATGCAGGGATGAATTCTTCTCTCCACACCGATGCCAGGAAGAGTGTTCCTGACATTTCCGCATTCATTTATTCCATTCTTCGATTGCCGCCCTGCATCAGCCAGGTAAAATCCATCGTCCTTGGGCAAGGACCATCAGTGTTTGCACGCCAGGGATACGTGGATGTGGAAACCTGGCAGCAGGTCTATGCCAAAGCCAGGCGGCGACCAACGTTCTTTGATGACAAGAGTACTCTGGCAGTGTTCATTGCCAGCCGTTCAGACATCGAGGATGTGGTGCCGGTATTAACCGCTTACCAGATCGAGTGGAACAAATTGCACAATCTCTTAAATAAAACTAACAGTGAATTGGTGGAAAAAATGGAGATGGAGAGTGACAAGGACCAGGCAGTCCTTGCTGGATTACTGGGAATCTCCTTGGAGGACCTATCCCGGTTAAAGATTATCTGGGGTGCTGAAACCACCCAACTTCTCACTCAAATTAAAAAACAAAGGTGTAATTTTGGTCTGCGTCTATTGAATGGTTCCTTGAGTGAGTATTGGCGTGCCACGCGTATCTGGTGGGACAATATTGAACACAAGAGACCGGAGTTGTTGGAGAAACCCGTCTACTTTATTTCCAGCAACACGCATAGTATAACCAACCTGATCTCGGGGTACGCGCTTACCAAACGCGACGAAATAGCGAAATTCATCGAATCCGGCAGTACCCCCGGGCTTAAAGAAGAATGGAAAGTCCTGCAGGACGCCGCCTCTGCCTCTTCACTTGAGAATTTCCTGTATTATGCGCTAAAAAAGTTTCAGCAGACCCCTCAAGGGAATTTCTCCAATTCCGAGCAGTCTGTTTTTGAAAACGCCCATGGTATTCTGCGCATCCCATCCATTCACTCTTTTGATGTCGAAGCAGATGTCATCCAGCTCAATCAGCTCGATCCTGCAAAATTTGACCCCCGCCTGCTTCCTGCTGGCGAAAGTGGGGAATTCCTGAAGAAAAGTGATGCCATTATCCTCAACATTGATTATCCGCTGGGATTGTGCGCCTATAACATTCTTATCAAACTCGCGGAACACATCGCGGATATCCTTGGGGTTTACATCATGGGTAAGGCTGCCACACTTAACGCGCGCCGTGGTGACGTAATGATCCCCAATGTCGTTCAGGATGAACAATCGCAAAACACCTATCTCTTCCAGAATGCGCTTACAGCGGCAGACGTGATGCCCTACCTGGTCTACGGCACTGTGCTGGATAATCAAAAAGCGCTCTCCGTCCTTGGTACCTTCCTGCAAAACGCTCAAATGATGAACGTGGTTTATCGCGAAGGGTACACAGATATTGAGATGGAATCAGGTCCTTATCTTTCGGCTGTATACGAAATGACTCGCCCCAAGCGCCATCCGTATAACGAAATTGTCAATTTACAGGGCATCCCATTTGAGATCGGTATCCTGCATTACGCTTCTGATACACCCTTGAGCAAGGGTAAAAATTTAGGCGCCGGTGCCCTCTCCTATGAGGGTATGGATTCAACCTATGCCACTTCGTTGGCCATCCTGCGCCGCATCATCTCGCAGGAACAAAAACGCCTTCACCTTTAAATACAGTCATTAAAACCAGTCGGATTGTATCCGGCTGGTTTTGCCTTTAATCTACCTACAAACCACAAAACTCCCGGGGTTCAATAAGGTATAATAAGCCTGAAAATGGAGGCTTA
>CAZSGL010000072.1:0-11267 GCA_964606265.1 uncultured Anaerolinea sp.
CGCGGGCTGAAATTCTCCTGTTTTGCGCCGCACGTGCCCAGATCGTTGAAGAAGTGATTCGTCCTAACCTCGATAAGGGTTTGATAGTGATCAGTGACCGTTATGCGGATTCCACCCTTGCCTACCAGGGTTATGGGCACGGGTTGGACCTTGGTATCCTCAGAGAGATTTTGCGTTTCGCCACCGGCGGGTTGCAGCCAGACTTGACCCTCTTGTTGGACGTGGATGTTGAAGAAGGTCTAAAGCGCCGGCGCATCGGCGGCGGGGAGTGGAACCGCCTGGACGCCCAACAGATCGCTTTTCACCAGCGCGTACGCCAGGGATACCTGAAAATGGCTGCCGAGGAACCTGATCGCTGGCGTGTGGTGAACGCCCGCCAGAAACCAGATCAAGTCCAAAAAGACTTGCGCCTGGTCGTTACCCAAACACTAAAGAAATGATCCCCGTTCCTAAAGGTGAGAAATGATAAAAAAAATCATTCCTGTTCTTGTTTCTGTTTTATTCTTATTAGCAGCGTGTGCTCCACTTATTCAAACACCAGTCGCCACTACTCCGTCCTTATCCAGCGATAGCCCAACCGCTGCGGTTGTGCGAAGTACCTCGACCCCTCAACCAACCGTTGGTTCCCCCACATCTGTGCCCACAGTTACAATTGATGCCAGTAAGCCGGCAGTCTGCAAGCCTGCAGCGATCCTGCCTGAATTAACCGATGACCTCGATGCCCTTTATCCATCCCCCGCTGCTGAAGATTGGGTCTTTGGTCCAGATACTGCCGCTGTGACCATTTATGAGTATAGTGATTTTCAGTGCCCGTTTTGCTCCAGGGTTGCACCCGTATTAAAGGAATTGCAAGCAAAATACCCCAAAGAGGTACGTGTGGTTTTTCGCCACTTCCCTCTTACCAGCATTCATCCTAACGCCACGCTTGCGTCGCAAGCTGCTGAAGCCGCCGGTCTGCAGAATAAATTTTGGCAAATGCATGACCTTCTGTTTGAAAAACAAGCTGAGTGGTCTTCCTTGGCAACTGATGAATTCAAGACTTGGTTAAAAGAAAAAGCAAGATCATTGAATCTTAATTCCAACCAATTCATGCTTGATCTCGAATCAGATGCCGTCGTGCAGAAAGTGTCAAAATCTGAAAAAGACGCCGTCGCCAGTGGATTGAACAGCACGCCTTCATTGTTATTCAATAAATTCCGCTATTCGGACCGCAACGACCTCGAATCCCTTTCCAGTATTGTGGAATATTTCCTCCTGCCAGCCAAAAGTTACACGACTTGCCCTGAATTAACAATCGACCCGCAGAAAACCTACACTGTCACCATCAAGACCGAAAAAGGTGAGGTTGTACTGGAGCTCTATCCAAAGCAGGCTCCCTGGGCAGTTAATAGCTTTGTCTTTCTTGCCCGCAACAATTGGTTTTCCGGCACTTCGTTCTTCCGCGTCATTCCAGGATTCGTTGCCCAGTCTGGCGATCCATCCAATTCCAGCCTTGGTGGACCCGGCTATAAATATACAAACGAGGTAACCCCCGAATTGCGCTTTGATAAGCCCGGTGTGTTGGGAATGGCTAATACCGGCAATAACGATAATGGCTCCCAGTTCTTCATTACCTACAAAGCCCTGCCCGAATTGGATGGCAAGTACACCATTTTTGGTCAGGTGATCTCTGGTATGGAGGTATTGTCCTCGTTGCGCCCTCGCAACCCTGCCACCGACCAGATCCTGGTTCCACCCGATGCAATTCTCTCCATCACCGTAGAGGAAAAGTAGTTTGACCGCCTCTCCCCGTACCACCCATGCCCCCTCGGTGTGGCAGTTGATCCTTGGGATCGTCAGCCTTTCACTTGGTTTAATCACTGCCATCTCCCTCGGCTTTGTTGTTCTCGCCGACCAGTTGGCAGGTCAATCAATCCCGGTTGACCTTCAGCCGGTCAATTACCTGGCTTGGATCATTTTCGCCATCGCTTTAACCGGTATTCCATCAATCATCTACGCCATCAAGCGTCTCACCAAACGGCAGGTGTTTACCCCCCGCAACCCACCCCTGCTGCTGCCTGCGTCTATTGCCCTGCTCCTGTTGGCGCCGCTGGCATGGCTCACCACTTTACCGATCATGTCCACTCCTCCTGCGTTTATCAAAGCAGTTGTCAATATTCTCTTTGTGGGTATCCCTGCCTGGTGGATCATTGAACTCGGTCGCCAGGGGTTGCCGTCGGTGACCCGCCAGAAGCAGTGGGGTCTGATTAATTTTGGGGTATTTGTTACTATGCCGGTTGTCATCCTGGTGGAGATCATCCTGCTTGGTATTGGTGCGGCTGTCCTAATTAGCTGGCTTTCGCACCAGCCGGATTTTGCACCCCTCCTCGACCAGGTGAAGAACCTGCTCATCCTGAATCCGCAGCGCATGGACCTGCTCTCTGACCAACTGCAGCCACTTTTAAAAAGCCCGGTGGTGATAGGTTCAATCCTCTTAGCATTCACATTGTTGATCCCCATGGTGGAAGAATTACTCAAACCATTGGCATTATGGATTTTCATCAAACGTCGTTGGTCCCCCACTGAAGGATTCGTCGCCGGCATGTTGAGTGGTGCCGCTTTTGCCGTCATTGAAAGTCTCACCTCCCTGGCGGCAGCCTCCTCGGCGGATTGGCTCACCATCGCGGGTGGAAGAGCCGCGGCCTCGCTTCTCCACATTATCACCGCGGGTTTTTCGGGTTGGGCGCTCACCTCTTCCTGGATTGACGGGAAATACGCCCATATTGGTCTCACCTACCTGGGGGTTGTGCTCGTGCATGGTGCTTGGAATTTCTCGGCGGTTATGTTGGGTCTCTCTACGCTCTTCACTCCATCTGGCTTTACACCCGTGCAAACACAATCCAATTTCCCGCTTTGGATCATGGCCGTATTGGCGGTTGGCTTGCTTGCCCTGCTTGTGATTATGAACAAGAAACTCAAAAAAGAGAACACGTTATCCAGCCTGCCCCCGCAGCTCCCCCCTTCGTTACCGCAATAGGTTTCAATTTTTGTTTAAGAACAAAATCGGCGGGGGTTTTTTTGTAATCAATCGGTCTTCATACGTTAGCGCCGGAAAAGTACCATCATACAAATCTTGAGGGAGAACTTTATGAGCAACAATGATTTACTAGATCCTGAGTTCGGAAAAAATGACCGAATGAATACCTCGCAGAATATTGCCAAATCCAGTAGATCCAATGTTGTGCTGGAATGGGTCATTCGGTTGGTAAAAGGTGTATTGGTTGGGATCGGTGCCATCACTCCCGGGCTTTCGGGAGGTGTGTTAATGGTGGTGTTTGGAATTTACGAACCTCTTCTTCGTTTCCTGGCAAATATCCGCCACAAATTCGTTCAAAATTTACGCTACTTCCTGCCAGTGGGTATTGGCGGCGTATTGGGAATCGTTGGTTTTTCTGCCATTGTGGATTTCGCCTTCTCAAATTATGCGGCTCAATTCACCTGGTTGTTCATCGGGTTTATCGCAGGCACATTTCCTTCGTTGCTAAAAACCTCCGGTAAACAGGGCAGAAAGATCTGGCACTGGTTCCTTTTGGCTGGTGTGGCAGTTGGGATGTTTTTCCTCATGCATTGGTTTGAGTCCATCCACAGCGTTTCAATGACCCCCAATTTCCTGGTTTGGGTGATGAGCGGTGCGCTCACCGGGTTGGGTTTGGTTGTGCCGGGAATGAGCCCCTCCAACTTTCTCATCTACCTGGGCTTGTACCAGCCTATGGCAAGTGGTATCCGCCAGCTTGACTTCGGCGTGATCATCCCTCTTGTGATTGGCGTTGTATTAGTGATTATCCTCTTCGCTAAATTGGTCAACTGGTTATTTAAGCAGCACTATGCCTTCATGTATCATCTCATCCTGGGGATTGTCGTGGGTTCCACTGCCGCAATCATTCCTGGAGGTGTAAGTGGATGGACAATTGCAGTTTGCGCTCTTCTGTTTGTCCTTGGCGCATCTGTTTCTTATGCGCTTTCCATCCTGGATGAAAGGCATCCGCACGAGTCGCTTTTTTAGAATTTTTATTGCCATCCGCGTTCCTTATCCCTTCACCCGGGTTTTGGCTTTCCCGGATGGAGTAAAATTGAGTTTGTAAATACAGCTATTCAAACCTATAGAGTTTAAAGGGTGTTCTATGAATCAAAACCTGTCTGAGCACGAACGCGAACTCAGAGCCTACAAATTTCGCCGGCTCATCAGTTTCCTGATGCGTCACCTTACCCGCATCGAATTCGCGGGGCTTGAAAACGTTCCCGTCAGTGGTGGGGTTCTGCTTGCCACCAATCACATGAGCCGCATGGATATTCCCGCCCTCTTTATTACCCCCACTCGCCCGGAGATGACCGCCCTGGTGACCACCAAGTATCTCAAGTACCCCTTGCTCCACTGGTTCATCATCACTGCCAACGGTATCTGGCTTGATCGCGACATAGCGGATTTCGGCGCTTTCCGTAAAGCCGTGGACGTGCTCCAGGCGGGCAAAGCATTGGGAATCGCTCCTGAGGGCACACGCAGTGTCACTGCCTCCTTGCTTGAGGGTAAACCCGGAACTGCCCTGTTGGCACTGCGCGCCGGGGTTCCGATTGTCCCGGTGGCGATCATCGGCACAGAAGATGCTGTGCCAAAGTTGCTGCATTTCAAGCGTCCCTCTATCCAGGTTAAATATGGTCCTGTCATCCCTGCGCCAGAACTTGACCGCAATAATCGCGAGGAGCAGCTTGACCGCCTGACCACTGATATCATGTGCCGCATCGCCGTAATGATGCCCGAGAAATACCACGGCTTTTATACTAACCACCCGCGTCTAAAAGAACTGCAGTCCGAGGAAGCAAAATATAATCCCTCCCATTAAGTGCGGAAAACAATGCCGATAAATCCGCACTCCACCAAAGCCTCACAAGCCACCTCGTCCAAAGGATTTTCCATTTGGCACAGTGTTATTGTGCCAATCGCCATCCTGTTGGTCCTCTTTACTACACTTGAGATCCTCGTGCGTTTGCCGGCAGCAAAGCGCATTTTCCCTATGCGCTCTTATGGCAATTACCATGCCCAGTTTGAGATCAAATGGCAAAAATTGGAAGAATATGTGCAGGAGAATGGTGGAGTGGACGTGATTTTCCTGGGAAACTCGATGATAAACACCGGGGTGGATCCCCAGGAATTCCTTGCCAGTTATCCGGATGCTGTGGAGGCGAACCTGCGTGTGTTCAATTTCGGCGTGGAAGGCTTTACGATTGTGCCAATGGTGGAGGTCGCCAGGTTGTTGATAGACACTTACCACCCGGATACCATCATCTTTTTTACCGAAATACGTGATTATATGGCCGGCAACGGCGATCAGGTAACGGACAAATTTCGCTCCGGCACCTGGCTGCAATATCGCCTCGGTGAAGGTTCCCTCTCCGGGTTTTTCATTGATAGATCAGTGGCAATGCAGTCGCTGTTGTCCTGGCGCAACTGGTCCCGGGCGGATTTCCTCGACACACACCTTATGAACCTGTACCGCTGGGGCAATACCCTGGTCAGCGGCTATGAGCCCGAGCGTCATCTCGTGAAATTTACAGGGGAATACCCTGATCCCAATGACGAGGCTGACAAGGAATATTATTCCATTTATCAGGATTACACCGTCGATCCTGCCCGCTTGGAGTCTCTCGCCGACTTTCTTGCCCTTGAAAAGTCAGGCACCAGGATCTGGATCACGGAATTTCCTGCCTACCCCGGTTTTTACGAGTATTTCGGAGGGCAGCAGGTTTACCAGGCTTACCTTCAAACCGTAAGTCAGTATATTTCCGATGAGGGAGGCGTTTTTATTCCATCAATTGACCCTGATCTCATACCCCTATCGGGTCGTTCTGATGACCATCATATTAATTACTTGGGCGCTGAAATTTATTCCAGCCTCCTGGCAGATCAATTCATTCAGATCTGCCAGACGCACAATCTCTGTTTGGTTGAACCATAACCATGCCCGTCACCACGTTGCTTTTTCTCTTTCTCACAGCTATCGCAGCCCTGATCTTCAGGCGGCTGCCGCAAAAATATCGCCTCCCCTGGTTGCTGCTTGTTTCTGCGTTGTTCCTTGCCACCTGGAACTGGATTTTCATCCTTGTCCTTTCCATTTTTGGCGTCGCCAATTACTGGCTGGGCCTCAAAGTGGAGCGGTCTATCCTCACCGCCAAACGTGGATGGCTCGTATTTGGCATCATTTTTAATATCCTTGTCTTGTTTGTCTTCAAGTACAATCACTTCTTCCTGCCTTCCTTTATCCAACTCCTCGGTGTCCAGGTAAACGAAGTCACTTTGCAGATTCTGCTGCCTGTCGGTCTCTCTTTCCTGGTCGTGCAGATGATCTCCTACCTGGTGGACGTCGCAAATAAACGCCTCCCTGCCGAGCACGATTTGATTCGTTTTGGTGTCTTTTCCCTGTATTTCCCCAAGTTGATTTCCGGTCCGGTGGAGCGCGCGCGAACTTTTCTCCCTCGCCTGCAAACGCCGCTCCCATTCGACCGCGCATTGCTCGATCGCAGCCTCTCCCTCCTCTTGATCGGTTTCCTGCGAAAGTTGGTATTCGCCAATCCCCTCTTTAATATCATTCCGGAATCGGTTTTTCAAACCCCGCTTGAATTTACCGGGCAGGATTTGTGGTTCTACTTGCTCGCCTATGCCTTCGCCCTTTTCAATGACTTTGCTGGCTACACCGGCATCGTCCGCGGTATCAGCCTGTGGTTTGGCATTGAGTTGTCGAGCAACTTTAATCTGCCTTATTTCTCCCGCAACTTCACCGAGTTCTGGAACCGCTGGCACATCAGCCTTTCCACCTGGCTGCGTGATTACCTCTTCTTCCCCATTTCCCGTTCCCTCATGAAACGTTTCTCCCGCCGTGACCATCTCCTCACCCTGCTTGTACCGCCTATGGCAACCATGCTCGTCAGCGGTTTGTGGCATGGCGTCTCCTGGAATCTGCTCTTCTGGGGTGGGTTGCACGGCATTTACCAGGTGCTTGAGCGCTTGCCCGGTCTCTTCCGCCCGTCTGCCCCCCTGGATGAGCGTCCGCGCTGGCGTCAGTTCCTCGGCATTCTCATCACCTTCCTCCTCACCCTGCTGGCCTGGATCCCCTTCCGGATGGATCTGCCCACCTCGTTTCAGTTTTTCCAGGGTTTATTTAAATTTGTCCGTCCTGATTTCTTCCTCTTGAAACGCTACATTACCGGAGACTCAAACGCCCTCTCCTGGACACCCCTCAACCTGCCCAACCCACTCCTGCTCCTCCTCCTTGCCGCCGCCCTCGGCTTTGACCTGCTGCTGGCGCGCACATCTGGTGAAAAAGACTTCTGGTCGCTGCCGCGTTGGGTGCAGGGATTATTGATCATGCTCCTCGTTGTCGCTGCGCTCGCCACCATCTTTGTGGATACCGCCGCCCCCTTTGTTTATCAGGCATTCTAATTCACAGCTTGCTGTATACTAATTCCATTAGAGGTATATCTTGGCTCAATCCGGCTTTTGGTTCATCCTGTTGATCGGTGCGGCATACGGAGTATTGCATTCAACTCTGGCGTCGAAGCGCGTCAAGGATCTGGCTGCCCGTACCTTCAGCGGCATCTTTCCCCGCCATTACCGCCTGTTTTACTCGCTCGTGGCAGTTGTTACCACCTTTGCATATTTTGCCGCCGTTCTGCTCTTCCCTGACCGCGCGTTTTACCGCATTCAGCCTCCGTGGCTCTACCTCACCTTGTTCATCCAGCTTGTCGCAGGGATTTGTTTCATTGCCGCGCTCTTTCAGAACAGCCTCCTCGGTTTCAGCGGGTTGTCTTCCCTCTTCCCTAAAACACCCTCCCGCGAAGAACGCCTCACCACCGGCGGTTTTTACCGTTACACGCGCCACCCGCTTTACCTCTTCGCCCTCATCATGCTCTGGTTCGTACCTGTCGTCACCTGGAATATCCTCGCCCTCATCATCGGCGTTACCATCTACACCCTCATTGGTTCACTGCTGGAGGAGCGCCGCTTGGCGCAGCAGTTCGGGCAGGACTACGCAGATTATAAAAAACGCACTCCTTGGTTGATCCCTACCCCATTTAAATAGAGGTTCTGCTTGCCCCTCCTCTGGCTCTCCCTTGCCTTTATCGCCGGCATTCTGTTGGGGAGATTTGTGCTGGTTGACTGGTGGATTTGGTTAATCTCAGGGGGAGGGTTATTCGTCCTATACTTCATTGAACGTTTCGTTATTCAGAAAAGAATCTTTTCCTCACGTGTGTGGTTAAGTCTCCCCCTTTCGCCGCTATTGATCCTTTCCGCGCTGTGCCTGGGTGCTGCCCGATTTACGCAGAGCGTTCCAACGCTCACCAGTGCTGATCTTGCCTGGTATAACAACCGCGGTGAATACTCTTTTGTCGGTAGCATTTCTGCCCCGCCGGATGTTCGTGCGGATAAAACCCTTTATGAAATTGAGATATCGGAAATGACCGATCCCCAGGAGCCAAACTACACCGCGGCCACCCGCCAGGTGTCCGGCATTGCCCTGGTAACCATGACCCGCTGGACGGATTGGCAGTATGGAGATCAGCTTCTCTTTCGTGGGGAACCCCGTACGCCAGCAGAGTTCCCGGGTTTTTCCTATAAAGACTACCTCGCCCGTCAGCGCATCTTCTCAGTCATTTATTATCCGCAAGACGTGGAAAAAGTAGGCATGATACGTGGTTCCGGGTTTCATCGTGGATTACTTGCCTTCCGCGAGAACGCCCGCCGCACTATTTTTACCCTTTTTCCTCAGCCTGAATCCGGTTTGCTCGCTGGTATTTTGCTGGGTTTGGAGAATTACTTGCCCGCCTCCCTGGAGCAGGCTTACCGCGATACAGGCACTTCTCATATTATTGCCATTTCCGGCTTTAACATGACCATCATTGCCTCGCTGTTGATCTATCTATTCACGCGTTTGTTCAGACCGTATATCGGCGTGCTCATTGCCATTGTAGGGATTGCAATCTATTCAGTGTTTGTGGACGGATCAGCCTCGGTGATCCGCGCCGCCATTATGGCATCCACAGCAGCGCTCGCTCATCTCATTGGTCGCCGGCAATCCGGGTTACACGCTCTCGTATTGACGGCAGCTGTCATGTGTCTGTTCAATCCAAATTTACCCTGGGATGTGAGCTTTCAGTTGTCTTTTATGGCTACGCTGGGGTTGGTCCTCTTTGCCCAACCCATGCAGGAAGCTCTCCGCACAGCGGCTGAAAAAAAGTTTGGCGAAGAAAAGGCTGCCAGGATCAGTTCTCCCGTCAGTGAATACTTTCTCTTCACCCTGGCAGCCCAATTCACCACCCTGCCGGTGATTGCCATCCAATTTGAACGTATTTCCCTGGTTTCGCTCCTCGCAAACCCCCTCATCCTTCCAGTCCAACCCGCCATCCTTGTTATGGGCATGCTTACCACTCTCACAGGCTTGATCGTGCCTGTGGTAGGAAAATTCATGGCTATGCTCACCTGGCCGTTATTAAAATATACCAATTTCGTGGTTTCCACTCTCGGAAAATTTAAAGGAGGCGCCTTGAACCTTCATCCCGTTGCGGCAATTTGGATCCTCGTGGCTGTAATCCTTGTTCTGCTGGTTTTCATTATGCGCAATTATTTCAAGAAAAAATTACGGGGATCCTTAGCCATTTGGGCAATAATTCTCCTCATCGCCGGTTGTTTTTCGGTTTGGTCTATTTACTTCCACCAACCCGATGATTTGCTGCATATCCGCCAGCTAAGATCCTCCGATACCTCCATTGTCATGCTCGAGACCCCGGCTGGCAATACCTATTTGTTCGACCTGGAGGGTGACCCGAACGAAACCAGTGCTTCATTAACGCCATTCCTCTCCCCCTGGAACTACCACCTGGACGGAATTGTCCTGACCCGCTCCCTTTCCGAAATTGCCCTCGGTGATTTGAATGCCTCTCTCCCCGTGCATTCAATCCTGGCAGCTAATTCCATTTTGCGCCCGGCAGCCGGAGAATACCCATTAACCCTTCCCGATTCCACCAATCTGGTCAATCTCTCCTCAATCGCCGCTCTGGAAATTGAGGAGGGGCTCTCAATATCGGTTATCGCTGAATCCCCCGGGAAAGCCGCGTACACAATTCAATACGGTCAGGTGAGCATCGTCGTCCCCGCCGGCGTGGATTATGCGCTGATTCGTGGTGCCCATCCCGGGCTGCTCGAGAACGCCAACCTTCTCATCCTCTCTCCATCAGACACTTCCTACATTCCCCCGCGCTTGTGGAGCCAGCTCGAACCCGGCATGCTGCTTTGGAATAGTCTCGACCCCTCACCATTCAAATCCTCGTTTTTAACATCAGATAGCGAGTATCTCTCCTTGGTCAGCGACGGTCGCACCCTCTGGGTTGCGACCCCTTGAGTTAATGAGGTGGTGTATAGCCGAAAAAGACGCAAAAACTTGCCAAATTGGCAAGTTTTGGCTTAAAAATTCGCCAATCAGGCAAGTTGTAATTCCAGGCTTTTGTGCAACAATATTATTAACACAATAAATTCTTCCTCAGCGCCTGTTGCTCAATAACTACTATTCGTTATTCATTTCGTTTCCTTTCGATCCATGGAACGGATGCCTGCATCAAATAATTTTTTCTACCTTTAATTCGCATGGTTTGTCCGGATTTGAATTGAATCTTTTTATTTCATAGAAATAATTCGAACATTGAGTTACTGTTGAACATTAATAACTGAACATCATCTTTTCCCCCTTCTGCCGCGCCGGGTGTTCCTAATTCCTGCAACTAATGAATTGTTTCGCGAAGTTTGCGCCCCCGAGCAGTGTTTGCGAGTACTGTGTACGAGCTGCATTTGCGAGAGGGGTATTTGTTCCTAATTGTTCCCATTTTCGCGAATTGTGCGTCCCCGAGCGTTCTTCGCGAGTGGGACGGAACAAAAAACAATTCATGTGATTCGGATCTATTCGAACCCATTTTTAATGCGAATAACGAATCGGGGATTCAAAAAATCTTCTTCTATCGCCCGCATTCGAATTGAATCTTATTGTTCATTAGCATCAATTCCAATCTTACCGTTTTTTTACTGAGCACCTGTTTCCGACAATGATGCACCCCTCTCCTCCCAGGAGAGGGGTGCGCAGGGGTGAGGTAAACAATCCCCCAATTTACGGCACAATTAACCTGATAGCGGATCGTCCCTTTTTGCCTTTTCCTGCGATTGATTAATAGAGCTCAATCCAAAATCGTGC
>CAZSGL010000073.1:0-11249 GCA_964606265.1 uncultured Anaerolinea sp.
TGTTCTGCACAGTACGGGCATTTTTTCATAAAATCCCTCCTCAAGTCTGTTGCTTATCCCTCTCAGATCATTATATATCTGAACCGAATATGTCTACGAGTAAACAAGACGTGGGGAAGATAACCAGTATTAATTCTCTTCCCACTATGCTGATATTAATTACATTATGTCATTCATCTACCTGGTTTTTCCTAAAGAACTTTTTTTGTTGTATCTGTTCTTGTTTGTATTGCTCGCGCCTTCGTTTTCCAATTCCTGCGGTTCCAACAACTTGAGAAATAATGTCTAAATCAATACCCGGAATAACACCCCATTTTCCACTATCATTTTCGATCATAGGAAATAACTCCCCAGAGTAACTATCAACTACTCGAGACATTCTCTTCAAAACACGAAAGATGGTTGCGCGTCCATATCCAGTGACTTTTATTAACTCTTTAGCAGACATATTTCCTTTAGTCAAATGCCAATAAACTAAGGCAGCCGACTTATTCAAACCACCACCATAACGGAAAGCATCATGGCTCGCCATACTTAGAAAATCACTCATTAATTTTCTCTCTTTCTTCAGTCTCATTCTTATACACTTCCTCACAGTGGGGGGGTATAGGGAGTGGATAAGTTTGAGACTTAATCAAATAAACATTGGCTTTATCGGCAACAGATTTCACAATCAAATCAATCAATCCTTTTTCGATCAATCTTTTATTTGCGTTTGATACTGTTGTTGTTGTACAGCCTGAATCCAGTGCTAAATCTCTTACTGAAGCTGCATACTCCATTTTTCCAGCTCGATGTGCTATCTTTGCATGTGCAATAAATACTACCTGATCAATTGTTTTGGCTTTTCCTGTCCAAAGTGAGTTTTCAGCCCAACTAATTGTCCTAAGTAATTTAATCCGCGTTTCGCTTTCGTGTGTAACTGTGAAGGCAAGAGCTTTGTTGTAGGATGCTTGAAGCCATGCAATCGCCCTTCCTCGATTTTCTAAATACATCTCCATGAATTTTCCGGCAGCAGGATACTTTATAAACAGATTCAACACTTTTTCGAAAGGAAAGTTTTTATTTGCCAACCCGGTTAAGATGGATTGTTCTGTTATTGATCTGTCGGTATTTACCCCATTTCCTTTAAGAAGTTCTAAGGTACGGCGAGGCATTAACGAGCTTGTGTAATTAAATCTTGTTGTTGGAATTTGTACCGGTTGGATGTTTTCCTTTACAGATAAATCAATCAGCTTTCCGACATCTGCTATTCTGAGCAGCGGAAGTTGGCAAAGTCTGCCATTAATCAACTTGTATTGCGTGTCGTTGACTAAGCTTGGGGGTGCGACTACATAAGCGCCTTGACCGTACCTAAATTCACCTGAACCCATTTCTTTCCGCAGATTACCAATACTACCCGGAAGTGAATCTTTGAATTCGACATAGATTTGTCTCCCAGTTCCTGAAGCCGTCTGAATTACTGGAAGTGAAGTTTCTGAATAACCTAATCCAATTAAGAATCTTGAAACATTGCCAAAAGTCCCTTGTGTCTTCTTCTCGTCGCAATCGATCATTGCAACCCTTACTTTTCCACCTGCGCGAATTCCGATGTTGCATCCTACCGGAGAATCACGCCATAAATCTTCGGGGTCTCGGTTTTCCCAATTTACCGAATATGCTTTTTTTGAATTAGGCAGTAATGGGAGAGTATCAAAACCTAATTCTGCATAATAGGATCGCTCAGTCTGAACATCTACCATTCTTGACCCCTCAAGGGCTTCACCGCCTTACCCTTAAACTCAAATAATTTGTCATTTTGCCCATATGCAATTGTTATGAAAAATACAGACGACAATTGTTGAGCACTGAGATAATATAGATTTGGTATGCCTATTTGATGTTCGGTTTTCATGCGATAAATTTCCTTTTTAGGTATACAAACAACCCACCAACCAAAATAATCTGGTTGATATTGTTGAATTTGTAATATGGTTTTTTCAAAAATTGGGTGTATACTTATTGAAGAGTTATGTAACACCCACTGGCTTCAGGAGAGCGCCAACTTTCCAGAAGCCTTTATTTTTCTATGTTGTGACCCGCTCGTGGAAATTCATGTTCCTCAAGACTGAACAGGCTTTCACACTTTGGGTGAATGAATAGATAGTTTCTAATTAACGCTGATCGATTTGTGTTTTTCATTTTCGCTAACTCTTTAAACGCCTCCTCCTCCTCACTATTAATTCTGAACCTAAAAACCTTATTGCGAATTTTTTCTATTTGCATATCTGCTCCTAATAAATGTGGCTACCTATGTTATTTGTATCAAATTCTGAACACGATATCTATTTTTTCATCTTGGGTTGTGTTGGAGAGAGTGTTAATGTTTTATTAGAGTTTCCGAAATTTTAGGCAAAGTTTCCACTAGGCGCGCGATTTTTGCTGGTAGTCCAACCAATACAATGCCACCCCGTTCGCGGGGAGCGGTGGCATCATTCTTATTTCTTTTCTTTCTATCTTTTATTATTCTTGACAGTCAAACGCAGGGCGATCTAACAATCTCAAGATTTACATAACATTGATTAGTAATACACCACGGTTTTATCCTGATCGAGGGCGATCCAGGGTGGGGATAAGGTATAAAAAATAATAACTTCCGACTTCCTTTAATAATCAGAAGCTATTATCGTGTTAAAAAGGCGGCCAGGAATTGACCGCCCTCTACTTAATGACACAATTGATTAATTCTCAATCCATTTTGGGGATTCCTTTGCGATTGATTGGCTGGAAGGACCGTAAAACACGCCTCCTAAATTTACAATATTCTTCAAAATATCCGGCAAGGTGGCGAGTATTTCGTGTATCTCTGATTCGGGTAAATGTTCGTGCATTGATCGTTCTTTCCACCATGCGACCATGACTAGTTGTTCTGCAAGTTCAAAAACATTTGTTGGTGCATTGTTTTTCATCAGGTAATCGCTAAGGGTTGCAAGCCCTGTTTCCTGAAGGATTGTCAAGAACTCTTCGGGTATTTCTGCCACACGTGAGTTACGAATTGTATTCATTTTTCTCCTTTGGAATAATAGGTACTTCTTGATGGACTAATAATATCCGGTAAATCGATGCATTACAATATATTTAACCAATTCAACTACAAGTAGTATCTTCTATTTGTACAAGTATTACTGAGAGGTGAACAATGCCCTGGACAACAAGACAGGCAGCTCAATATTTAGGCGTTACTTTTGGGTTTATAACCCGTCTATGTAGAAAAGGAGTGCTCAAAGGGGAGATGTTCGGGAGGGATTGGGCTATTGATCCGGATTCCGTTAAGGCATATAAAGAAAGACCAAAGGGGAAGATTGGTAGACCCAAGAAGAAGTAAGTTGTCAAAGTTTGACAATGGCAAACTTAATTACTCACCGCGAGTTATTCATGGTATCAACTGGACTTGCTCTTTGAAATTCCCTTTTTATATCGTCATTGGTCTGTTTTAAATATCGTTTCAAAACCTGTAAATCAGCACGACCCATTAACTCTTGAATTGAATAAACATTAGCTCCTGCGCGCAAACATGTAAGGGCAAACCACCTCCTAAACCCGTGTATTGAAGGTATGGCAACCTTAGCCTTAAATGCCCTATATCGAATCATTGCATTTAACCCCCAATATGCAAGGGGTTCTTGATTCTTATTGATCCATAGAACAGGCAGGAAGTCATGCCTTATCTTCAGATAAGCCCTTACCGCTTTTCTTGTTCTAGAGCCGATAAATACAAATCTAGGTTTTCTACCCTTCCCTTGCCTTATGAGGATTTCACCGGAAACCAAGTTTATATCATCCAGATTGATCGAGAGGAGCTCCGAAGCCCTTACTCCCGAATCTAGCAGGAAGAGCATAATCGCCTTGTCCCTAAGCCCTGTCAGGGTGTTTTTAGGGCAAATATCAAGCATAGCCCTCACATTATCAATATCAACAGGGTCGAGGGGCTCTACTGGCACCCTGGGAGCCTTCACTTTCTTAATTGGATTCTTCCAACCTTCAGGTTCTATTTCATTCTCCCACCACCTCAAGAAAGTCTTGAGTGTTCGATAAAATCCGTGAATTCCACCGGCATTATGCCCTCGGGCTTCTAGATAGAAAATGAAATCTCTAATAAGATTCGGGTCAATTTGGGTGATCAGTTTTACTTCTTGAGAATCGCAATATTTAGCAAAGACGCCCAACTTATTCTTATAGAATTTGAGAGTCCCCCTTGCCATGTTTTGCGCCTTTCTATCCACTAAGAAAGCATCCAACCATGTTTCTAAATGGGAATCTTGGGTGGCAATTAAAGTAGACCATTGGTTAAGGGTGGTTTTGGTCATATTATCCTCTCCAAAATTCCACCACTTATTGGGGTTTATACCTGGCTTAGGGTAATTTCTCTATATATACTGGTGAGGTGAATAGGTGTTCGCCTTTTAAGCCGTTGGTTAAGGGTTCGAGCCCCTTCGCGCTCACTTTTTATTTAATAGACCTTGTTGGGTAGGGTACCTAGAGAAGTAAAATCAAGAACCGATTTGATGCATTGATTTGTTTTTCTGCAAACGCAATCCGTGTCCCACAACCGCACCTATTACAGCCCCCGCAATCAAATGCATACCAAGCGCCCCACAGTACCATTGAAGAATTGCTGGCAGCGCCATCTTCAACAGGATGGGGGTTGACGCGAGGAGCGGCTGGCTCAGGATTTCAACGTAAAGTATTGCCAGGAGTACACTCTTTTTTACAGTATTCACCTGGAGAGCTTTTACCCGCATAATTACCGTGCCAAAGATGGCACCGATCACCGGACCGATTAAATAGTGTGTCAGTACACCCAACCGTATAGCGCGTGAATTCTCTATACTTTGTATCGAAAAAATGGTCGCAACGGTATCTCCAACGATCGAGAAGCAAGCTAAAAGAGGCAATCTGGCAATAGCAAATGCTCCCATTAAGACCAGATCCATGATCAATGTGCCGACCGCACCACCGATCAACCCCCACCCCAAGCCTTTTGAAAATCTAATGAAAGGGATAGTTCCTGTTCCCTGTGATTTATTTTGAAGTGATTTCTCCATGACTGCGCCTCCGTTATTTGACCTATGCTCTACAGGAAGAAATAGTTAAGTTTGAATGCATACCTCTGTTTAAATTCGGCAGGGATGGCATTTGATCCACCATCCCTGAAGTAAGACCGTTTTTTATTTGAACAATTCACGGCCGAGTATGATTGCGCCCAGTGCGAGTAAAAGGATCGCAAAGATCGGCAGTTCAAATGATAGGTTTAGGAGCGGTCGCGCCAGCTCCAATCCACCTAACAGGAGGGCGAGGATGCCGAAGGTGAACGTAAAGCTGCTAGTGGGTCGCCCTGTCAAGGATCGGGCAATATTCAAGCCAATCAGAATCAATCCGATACCGATTGCTCCGATACCCTCCGGAAGTGAGGTGAACATTGCGGTGAACCCCCACAGGATAAAAAATGCACCCCAGGCGATCTCATCAAAACTTAATTTGGACTTGCGTGTGTTTTCCATTTTATTCTCCTTAAATATATTGATTGAATATGAAATATTGGTTATGTTGACCTGATTTATCCTAGTCATCCGTGCTCATTCCTGCAGCGAAGGCACATGCCCTCGCCTGATGCGCTTTCCAGCCTGGCCACCAGTTCTTGTGCCAGGAGTGGAGTTTTGCGAATATCGACTTTGGGTGCCGCATTGCCTGTTTTCGGATGGGGCAATCGGAGCAACGATGCATTTTTTCGATAATGATTGCGCTCCATGGAAGTGGTTCTGCTTTAAGATTGATCTGTGCTGTGTTTTCCATTCGTAAATCTCCTTTTTTGATCGAACGTGACTTCAATTCTTGCGGTTGACTTCACTCAATGCGAGTAATGTCAGATTCAGACTATACAATTTGTTCAGCACACCCATCATGGCGGCTTGATCTCTGATTTGCCCTAAAAGGACCATTTCTCCGTTATCTACTAATTTCACCTCCATTCCTTCCAACCAGTCCGACCAGCTTTCGTCGAGTTGCCCTTTGATATGGATTTCATAGAATCCTCCATGAGCGCTGTTGGAAATTGCGCTTTGATTCTCTTTGTTAGGTTCGTTCTTTTTGTTTGTCATGTTGCCTCTCTGTTTTAATTTATCCGATTCCCGGATAGCACTCATCGTCTAAAGGTTGTATTTGGGGTTGTATTTATTCTTTAAAAATAGTTTCCCCGGTTAATTTCAGAATCAGGTCATAAAAAAACTGGTCGTGAAAAATTTCCACGACCAGCTTATAAAGTAATTTACCCCTCTGTTTCTCACTCGAATAATTTGAGCTCTTTCCCGATAGCTAATGCCTGTGTGCGGCTTTTTACACCAAGCTTGCCATAGATATTACTGATATGCCGCTTCACGGTGGGCATGGAGATAAACAACTGCCCAGCAATTTCCTGATTGGAGCAACCAGCTTCGATGAGCATTAATACTTCCACCTCACGCGTGGTCAGAGGTTCGACCAATAGCTGCATGGATGGTTGTGTCATGCCAGAGCTTTTTTCTATCCCGGAGAGCAATACAGCCGCATAACCAGTTCCAATTTGTCTTGACTGGACCTGGCAAAGCAATCTCGTCATTGCTTCACCCTCATCCACGAAGGTTCGGACATACCCTTCTGGTTGGGTAAGGGCGAGAGCTTTTTCCATAGCCGCCACAGCTCGGTCTGTATCCTTCTTTCCCTCGAATATGAGCGCTTGTAGGATCAGAATTTCAATGACCAATCCCATCCGTCCGGCTGGTTCTGCTTGTTTCAGCAATCGTTCTGCTAGGGTCATAGCTGCTGCATAATCACCCTTTGCAAGAAGTAGTCGGACGAGGAGTAAGTATTCTGGTTCCCGCAGGTAGGGGATTTCATCTTTGATGGATAGCAAGCTCTTTTGAACGAGTTGAGAGGCTTTTTCCACGTTCCCCCGGGTTAGCCAAAAGTGGACCATCTCGGATCTCAACTCAATAGTCCGTCTGGGGGAAAATGGATGTGCATCGGTTAATCTCTCTGCCTCCTGCAAAGCCTCCAGGGCATCCTCTGGATTAATATTATTGGCTAGTTTTAACCGCGCCAGCATTGCCCATGCGATGGCTTCACAATCGGTTTCCCCCCACTGCCGGCAGAGATCAATACACTGGTGAATGAACTGGTATGCATCGTTTAAATCGTTGTGTTCATAAGCCAGTTTGCCTAGTTTGGCCAAGAGTTTCCCTGCTAGAGGCGATCTTTGCCCATCCGGGCGGACAGCCATTTGCAGGGAGTGCGTGAGTATGTCATCTGACTTCTGGAGCTGGCCTTTTTCTATTAAAATCTCTGCCAAGTTTGAGTTGGCGATGACAACCATTTGAAGGTTTTTTGCCTCTCTGCCGATCTTAATAGCTTCGGTATAGGCTTTGATGGCTTCTTCCAAATCTCCGTTGATCCAACTGGCATCCCCAAGGATCGAGGTCGCGACACTGCATACGCTGAGAGAGATGGAACTACAGTCTGGGAGCAGGTCCAGGGCGATCCGGGCATATTTTGCTGCTGAAATCGTATCTCCTCGAGTATTAGCACAATTTGCCCGGGCGGCTGCAATAGTCCCTTGCATTGTCCTTACTTCGTTTGTGGGTTCGAGTGGGGAAAGCAGTTTTTCAGGTACTTGCAGGGTTGGTTCGACCCGGTCGAGCTCCCCGGTAAGAGCTAATGCCCAGGCTTTTTGGATGGCCAGCCAGGGTCTGGTTTCGGACTGAAAATCGATGGCATCAGTCCAATTCAGCAGGGTTGCCACTTCGCCACTCATGAGCAAAAAACAACCATTTTCTTCGATCAGGTGGGCTGCACGGTCCTGATCACCTGTGGCGATCGCCTGAGTAATGGATTCAGCAATAAATCCGTTCTGTTCGTACCAATGGGAAGCGCGGCGATGCAACTCGGGTAGCATCTGTGGGAGTTCGTGTTCCAAACGCTTTCTAAGCACATCTGCAAAAAGATGGTGATAGCGGTACCAATGACGTTCATCATCCAGCGGGATCATAAAAAGGTTCATCTCTTCCATTGCTTCCAACATCGCCTGGCCGTTGACAGGTGCAGTTTTATCCACCTCAATGATCGCGTCGCATAGCGGACCGCATAAGCGATCCAGCATGGATGTTTTCACTAGGAAAGTGCTTACCTCCTTCGGCTGAATCTTCAGGACTTCTTCGACCAGGTAGTCCATTACATAGTGATGACTACCAGTAAAAGCCGAAACGAATCCATGAATATCCTTGCAGCTTTGCATCGAAAGAGCTGCAAGTTGTAATCCTGCAATCCATCCTTCTGTTCGAGTTTCCAAGGCGGAAAGATCGTCGGCGGAAAGAGTCAATCCCATTACGTCGTTCAGAAAAGTGGTGATCTCGGAAGGTGTAAAGCGCAACTTATCCACCCGGATATCCAGGAGTTGGTTGCGTACCCGCAGACGCGAAAGCGGGAGAGGGGGGTCGGTCCGGGTAAGGATTGCCAAATGTATCTGTGGGGGCAGATGTTCGATAAGATAAAAGAGTAGTTTATGTACCTCCTCAGAATGAATTACGTGGAAATCGTCCAGGACAAGGACGAATTTAGAGGAGACTGAAGCCAGTTCATTGGCAAGCAGATTGATCAAATTTTCAAATTGAGTTGAGTGGATTCCCTGTAGCATTCCAGAAATGTCGACCTCAATTCCTGGTGCAATTGGAGCAAGGGCGGCAAGCAGGTATTGCAGGAACCTGACCGGGTCATTATCACCGTTATCCAGAGAGAGCCAGGCGGATGGGATCTTTATTTCTCTCAGCCAATTGCTGACAAGCGTGGTTTTACCATAGCCAGCAGGGGCAGATACAAGTATAAGCGGACGGTCCAATCCAGCATCGATTAGATCTGAAAGTCGGGAGCGTTGAATCTGGCTGGAGCGGGGGGGAGGAATGAAAAATTTTGTTTGAAGCAAGTGACCGCTGTGTTCCAGGGATAATGGACCGTTTCCCGTTTCACCCTGAGCTGCGCCTAAACCAGCATTTGCCACTTGTACTCCTTGTTGATAGGTTTTAATTATTCTGCATATGTGAAAAGGTACACACCTGCAAGGTTATTAAGGTTTCTATTTGGTAATTAATGATATCGCCATGCTCGTTGCGCTTTCAGCATATTGCAGACAATGCTCCATAAGATGGTTTTCGATGAAGAAACGCTGACCTTCTTCGGTGGCTAAGTCGCAACCGATCAATTGGCGGCAATTGACAGAACCAAATTGCTTTTCAAATAAGCCGAACAATTTTTGAGTAAGGTCGTAGCTATATTCAATTGATTCAGAAGGTGAACTTCGACCAAATACGAGGTTAATCCCCATGATCGCCCCGCCGACAGCCCCGCACAAGCCGCCTGTTCGGGCAATGCCACTGCAAAAACCGGTGGCTATTTTTGGAATCAAATCTGATTGTATGTCCTGGTTTTCGGCTATTGCGATCAGCACGCTCTCTGCACAAAAATAGCCAGCTTTAAATAATTCCAGGCTGCGTTCTGCGGCTTGTTCGCTCATAGTCCATTCTCCCCATTCAAAACAGGACTCACATCCTTACGTAAACTCGGTAGTTCAGGTCCGAAATGGATTAATTTATTATATATCAGGAAAATACAGCCCGCTAATAATTTTTGAATTCGTATTATCACGAGAATTGATCTGCTTATTACCGACCTATTCGGTTTTCAGATTACCCGATCGAAGGTTTCATGTTCGCGAATTACGGGAAAGTACAAAAACGGGCAAGATCAAAATCAATCTGAACCAGGCTGTTTTCACCAGAGAGTGCCACAGTGTACCCGTCAATTTTACATATCAGCATTTGGTGTGCAAGTTCACTCGATGCCAGCATTTCCCAATCGGAACCCCAAAATACGTAAATCGTATGCTTGTCCGAATGGCCAGCTTTTAACTCCTCCCAAACCTGTTCGCCAAGCGCTTTGATGGCGTTCAGATCATTACGCGAAAAATATCCCCAGTTTAGTGTCAGTTGGTTTTTCCGCGCAAATAAAGCTAGGGGCTCATAAATCGCGTGGGCTTTAGAAGCCGGGATTAAGAAAACATGCTCGTTGTTTTCAGCCGCAGCTTGCCAGAACTCGGCTTGTAAGGGATATTGATATTCCAGGGAACTATTGTATTGTTTCGATGCATACAACGGTCGTATGTCGATTATTTGAAGAATAATGACCAAAAGAATTATTAATATTGAGTAACGCGTATTACGGATAACACTGATTAATCCAAACAAGACAATAAAATAAAACACCGGCCAGATGAAGCGTCCGGTGGCACGAAACAATGAAAACAGGATTTGAACATACTTTGGCAGTTCAAAATCCCACAAGGGTTGTGCATTTAGAAATGCCCTGTTTGAAAGCGCAAACAAAATAAACGCGATAGAAATGATTACAAAAGGCAGGAAGAAAGCCAGTCTGCGGGTGGAATGCTCTTTCTTAAAGAATAAGAAGAACGCAATTGGCAAGAGTAAAAGATTGCCTAATCCCAGGTAACTAAAACCCTCGTATTTTCCCTGCACACCGAGCGGCAGCGCTTTGAAAATGGCTGAATACTTTAACGGGTTGAATAAGCCATTTAAATTCCAGGAGAAATATCCCAGTCCGGCAGCCAATAGGTTGCCAACACTCAGGCTGAATAGGCCAATACTGTACGCGATCACGAGCATCACCGTGGGTGGGATCAATAGATCTACCACCAACATTTTTACTTTCTTTACTCTCCTGTAGCGGAAAAACAGGCTTATCAACCACAGGGGAGCGAGCATTGCGACAAAATAAAGTTGCACCAGTAAGGCAGTAGCAAACAAGATGATCCACGCCCGGCGCCACAATTTGGCGCGATATTCCAAAAGTACCAGCCAAATCCCTGCTAATAGGATCCAATGCGCAGTTAAGGAATTGTGTTCAAAGGCGCGGTAAAGCAGGATCGGAGACAGCACAAGCAAGGATGCGCCCAGGATTTTCTTGAAATACGAAGTCGTGAATTCACCCAGGATTAACATGCCAAACAATAGCTGACCAATTAACGAAAGCAATTCCCATAACCCAAGATATTGAAAGTCCTGGGGGAGGATAGCGCCAAGCAGCTTTATTGGGATTGCCAGCAGTGGAATGGAATCGGTATAGCTGATAAATGTTCCAAATGGGTAACCATAAGCCTCTATGCGCCCAAT
>CAZSGL010000074.1:0-2369 GCA_964606265.1 uncultured Anaerolinea sp.
CGTTTTGCCTGTTCAAATAAATCCCGCACTCGGCTGGCACCAACGCCAACAAACATTTCCACGAATTCAGAACCTGATATGGAGAAGAATGGGACGCCGGCTTCGCCTGAAACTGCCTTTGCCATGAGGGTTTTACCAGTTCCAGGAGGACCTACCAGAAGGACACCTTTTGGAATGCGGGCGCCAAGAGCGATGAACTTTTGAGGTTCACGTAAGAACTCAACTACCTCCTGCAGTTCTCCCTTGGATTCGTCGATACCTGCAACATCTGCAAAAGTTACGGTTGGATGATCTCCGGTGAACATTCGAGCACGAGATTTACCAAAGGACATTGCAGAATTATTACTACCCTGTGCCTGGCGGAAGATAAAGAAGAACGCGCCAGCTAAAAGCAGGAACGGGAGAATATAAAATAAAGCGTTCAGGACACCTGCCAAGGCACTTGGAGCCTTGATCTCGATTTTGATACCATTTTCAGGGGACAACGCTTTGGGATCAACACCTAACGCGATAAGTTGTGATACAAGCGTTGTTTCAGTTTCTTTGATAACCTGTTTCTCTGAAGCATCGCCTTTGAAAATTACAGTTAATTTATTTTCTTCCTCGATTATTCGCGCAACATTACCTTTTGTCACTTCATCTGCAAGTTGGTTGATTGTCAACACATTGTCGACCGCATTAGCTTTGTTAAAACTAAAGACAACCAGCACTATGATCGCTACAAATAAGAGAAAATATACGACGTATGATTGACTGCGTGGTTTCACTAATTCCTCCAAGAACAAAACCTATAAGTACAAGGTACTTTAGTCGATTATACCAATCAACAAGGGACAAAACTTCAGGTTTTGGATAAAATGAAAAAGATTAATATAACTCTTATAGAACACAGAATGGTATTTGTTTTGCGAATTAGTATCTAAAATGGCTGAAATCGAATTATTGAAGACGAATTAGTCTTTTATGATTTCTTCGAATGGGTGGCATAGTCCGCAACCCACGTGAGGGGTTTTCACTCTAGTTTTGGATTTGGAACAAAAGGAATCTACTTTTACTTCGCGTTTTCCCAAGAACCATTTTTTACTGATTGTTGGTGTAAAAGTCATAAATTTGCATGCGTTTGCTCTTAAAATTCCGGGTATCGGACAGGTTAGGCAGAGGTCTGGAGTCCAATTGTTGGGAGCTTTTTGGCGGCCAATCAGACGGCATTCTTCATCGGATTTTCCGCGAAAGTAATTCCCATAAAAATAGGTACATTCAATTCCAGAAGGTGTTCGCACCTAATATCCTCAGTTGATTCTAATCCCCTGCGGGGACAGAATGTGGTTTCCTTACTTATCAAACGCGAGTGACGTATTCCCCGGTTCTAGTATCCACACGGATGCGATCACCAGTTTGAACAAAATAGGGAGTTGAGACTTCTAAACCAGTTTCAGTGGTTACTTTCTTAGTCACACCTGTGGCGGTGTCCCCTCTCACTGCAGGTTCTGCGTATTTGACTTCAAGGTCCACAGTTGTTGGAAGTTCAATGTCGATTGCCTCGTTGTTGTAAAAAGTGAGTTTTACTTCCATTTCTGGTTTAAGGAAGCCTGAATAATCACCGACGATTGCAGAAGAAATGGCGGGTTGTTCATAGGTTTCCAAATCCATAAAATAAAATAGCTCTCCATTTGTGTAAAGGTATTGGACATTATGGAAATCTAAACGCACATTCTGGATGCGCTCACCAGATGTGAATGTTTTTTCCAAAGTTGTTCCACGACGGAGGTCTCTGGCTTTAATCCGAATTGTTGCGTTCCCACGACCAGGTTTACTGAAGGAGTATTCAAGAACCCGGTATAAAAAACCATCCATCTCAAAAATTACGCCTTTACGCAAATCATTGACATCTATCATAAGAAAACCTCTCTGTTGTGAAATTAACAGGTGAATTATAGCCCAGCGATGGATGCCTGACAAGGAGTAATTGGTGAATTTTATTAACGTTTATTCTGATTCTTAAGGAGGAGCGGTCCGACGAGATCTACTGCCCATTCAAACACTATTTCCAAAAGCGGCGAGAGGAACATCCATGTTGGAACATAGACTACCTTTCTGGGATGTCTTAATAAGCGCCAAATCGCATTGCTTACAGAAATTGTAGATATAGCCAATTTCTCGGCTGGAATGTTGCCGCCGTTCTCCAATTTTCTCGCAGCCTCAAAAAAATCAGTTTTAATGGGGCCAGCTCGTACCACTGAAACGTGCACATTGGTACCCGAAAGTTCCCGGAAAAGTGCAGTAGTGAATGAATCCAGAAACGATTTCGAGGAAGCATAAACCGCAACACCTTGTTCAGGAAGTTTTCCGGCTACCGATCCAACGTTGAC
>CAZSGL010000074.1:2469-11001 GCA_964606265.1 uncultured Anaerolinea sp.
AATCACTTTTCCTCCGGCAGCGGTAATTTCGTCTGCGATTTCACGCAACTTGGCTTCCCGCCGAGCAACAAGGATTACCTGCAATCCTCGAGCCGCAAGAACCTTGCCGGTGAGTGCCCCGATACCGCTGGATGCGCCTGTGATTAATGCAATTTTACTTTGAAGGAATTCGGAGGATGGCATCTATAATAACTTCAATATTTTGGATATTACATTATTTGGTTTTTCGTACCCTCTGCCGCCACCAAGCAATTGTATCTTTAATGGATTCTTTCATCGATCGAGGATCGTATCCTAAAATTGTTCGCGCTTTATCATTACAAATTGTGGCATTTGAATGAAGGGTTTCAATACTATAGGTTGTAAATCGAGGTTTTGTCTTCGTGACCTTATAAAATACCTGGGCAATTTTCGCAATGAAATGTGCTAATTGAGTAGGAATATTTATCGAGGCAGATTTAAACGGCAGTAATGCCTTAACAATCTTCCACACATCACTAACCTTTAGTAGCTCGCCGGAAAGGATATAGATCTGGCCTGTAACTCCTTTGTCTCGCGCGAGTATCATTCCATTTACAACATCGCGGACGTCAACAAAATCATATTCACCGTCTATCAAGAAATTTACTTTATTTTTCATCCAACCCTGGAATAAAACCCCTAATTCTGATCCTTTGAAATCGTAAGGTCCAATAACCCCGGTAGGACAAACAATTACTGCCGGGAATCCGTTCCTGGCTTCTTCGAGCACCGCGATTGTTGCTTCTGCCTTTGATTTATCATAAGCAGCAATGGCGTTACCTGGATCGATGGGAGTATTTTCGTCGATAATTATGCCGTGTCCGACCCGTTTAAAAGCATGAATCGAACTGGTGTGTACGAACTTCTTTACACCAACTTCCCGGGCGCAAGACAATACGTTGCGGGTGCCAATTACATTTACATTATGAACAAGTTGATCTTTACCAGGCATGATGGAAATAATTCCCGCCAGGTGAAAAACGTAATCGATCCCCCGCATTGCTTTCATTATTGATTGCGTGTCAAGAACATCCCCCTGATAGATTTCAATATCGAGCCCGGTGAATGGCGAGAGGTCTTCTCCAGGTAAAACGAAAACACGAACAGCTTCCCCTTTCCCGACCAATTCTTTCACTAATACATTTCCAATATGGCCGGTCCCCCCGGTAACAAGATTCATGGGTTTCTCCTATACAACGAAATACATATTGCAGCCAGGCAATTCTCGCGAGAAAACTCACGTTTTCATACACCGAAAAATGTTCCTTAACCTTGATTTTAAATTCCTTGGGTATAAGCGCAATATGTCTTAAGTGAGATTGTAGGGCATATTAAAAAGAAGAGCTGAGTAGAAACTCAGCTCTTCCATGGGGCAAAATAAAAATCTATTCAATGTTTGGCGCGATCAGGCCAAAATCACCATCATTTCGTTTATAGATAACGTTAATTAAGTTGGTTTCCACGTTGTAGAAGATAAAGAAATCTTCATGCTCCAATAACACCATTTGTTCGATGGCTTCATTTTCATCCATCGGGAGGAGAGTAAATGATTTACGCCGGACAATTTTGGCAGATGAAGATGTTTCTTCAACTTCTGGAAAAGTGTATACTTCCGAAGCAGGCGTTCCATCGCCACGTCCACGAGCACGTTTACCTTTAAACCGTTCAATTTGCCGCAGCATCTTGTCGACCGCATTATCAATTGCGGTCAACATGTCAGCATCGCTTTCCTCCGTACGGAGGATAAACCCCTTACCAGTGATTGTGATTTCAACAACCTCACGATCGGAGCGGTTGCGCATCGATTTTGAATAAGATAGATCAAATTTCATATTATCGATGCCTGGCAGCAGCCTTTCCAGTCTTGGTACCTTTTTTTCTACATACTCTTGAATGCGATCGGTTAAAACCATGTTCTTTACATTTATTTCAAATTTCTGGACCATAGTTTCCTCCTCGAAAATAATTTTGTGCGAATTGGAAGCCATTCAACGACCAAATGCTTATTTAACAAACACTCTTGCAACAGAAATACAATAAACATTTAAAGCTCCGGATGCCAATAATGCTTTTGTGCAATTAATCATAGTTGCTCCAGTCGTTATTACATCATCAACGAGTAAAACATTCTTACCATTAAGTTTAGCAGGGTTTCCGGAAAACGCACCTTCGACATTTTGAAAGCGTTGTTCAGCATTTAATTTCGTTTGTGTTGATGTCTCTCTGATTCTCTTTAAGACTCCTGTTTCATGGGCTAGGTGTAAAGCGCGAGATAAAGGTCGGGAAATCAAAACCGCCTGGTTATAACCACGACTTTTATTGTGCGATCTGCTTAATGGGACTGGGATGACCAAATCAATAGGCCAATTTGTTGCAACTACTTCCGGAATCAATTTCAGGGCAAAGTAGTAACCTAGAGCGATATTGTTTTTATACTTCATACTATGTATGGCTTGGCGTACGGAACTCTTGTAATGTGCCCAGGAAAGCATACCGGAAAACAATGGAGGGTTTTCAAGACACTTACTGCAAATAGGAATTCGAGTTTTTTGTTGGTTTCCGCAGGATAAACACACACTGAAACCGATCAGGTTTATTTTTTCAATACATGCTGAGCAAAAAATCGTGCCAGAGGTATTGCAACTGGCACAGGCAGGTGGAAACACACTATCCATCAAGGACCAGAACAAATGATAGAGTGGTACCGTAGGATTAGAATTCAGGGGTAACCCCTATTGTTAGTGTCGGTATTTAGATCAGGTTATCCACCGAAGATGCCAGATTCCATCACCTGGAAGAGCGCTGGCGCTAATAAAACAATGAGAAGGGATGGAAAAATGATAAAGGCCATTGGCAATAACATCTTGATAGGGGCTTTGTGAGCTTCTTCTTCTGCGATTTGCCGGCGCCGTACACGCATCTGGTCAGCCTGGATGCGGAGAACCCTGGCCATGCTGACACCGAGCTGCTCACTCTGAATGACCGCGGCAACAAAACTGGTCATTTCGGAAACCCCAATGTTTTCTGCCATTGCCCGCATTGCCTCACGCCGGAGTTTTCCAAGTTGGACTTCCTGAAGGACACGGTTGAAGGCGTTGGATAATTGGCTGTTCCATTTTTCCACGACCTTTGCCATAGCGGCATCAAAACCAAGACCGGCTTCAACGCAAATAGTTAATAGGTCGAGGGCATCTGGTAATGCTCGCCGAATGCTCTTTTGCCTTTTTGTCACCGCTCGGGAAAGTGAAAACTGAGGAACAAAGAACCCGGCAAGAGTTGCTAAAACCGTAAACAAGAGTTTTTGACCTTGTGGGGTTGAACTCCCAAGCATGGTCATTAATATAAAGGCGCCACCCCCCAAACCAATAGCTGCCACAAATTGGAGAACCAAGAAGACCGAAGGATCAACCTTTCCAGGATTTCCACCCATTTCTAATTTCCGACTAATTGTGTTCAACCAGTTTTGAGGAGTAAATTTTACAGTGATTTCGCCTAATTTTCTCGCCATAGGATAAACCACACGCTCAACGAATGGCTGAGACATCTCTAATTTTTCGAGGTCTACATCCTCACCAGACTGGCTGAACTCTTCCAATCTGTCAAGGATGAAGGTGTCGTTCTTCCCCTGAGGGTTGCGTAATCCTATCAGGACGAGAACAACCGCACCCACCAACAGCAAAACGATAAAAATGACTAATGCAGTCATGTGATTTCTCCTGAGTTAAACATCGATCTTGGCGATTTGCTGCATGATCAGGTACCCACTCACGATTAATAATAGAGCAGTGCCAAGTGCAGCATATCCACAAGGAATTGGACCATCATTGTTTTGTGGAGCAAATAAGGTCATTATGTAGTCACGGTTAATCACATACAAAGCCAGCATGAGACCGATGGGCAGCAACGAAAGGAAAATACCAGAAATTCTCATTTGTGCGGTCAAAACACGAATTTCACCTTTTAGTTTTACTCTTTCACGAATCGTATGAGAAATTGTGTCAAGAATTTCAGCCAAGTTGCCACCAACCTCGCGTTGGACGTTCATGGCAGTGATGACAAGGTCCAGATCATCACTCGGAATACGACGTAATAGGTTATCCAGCGCTTTTTCTGTGGTTACGCCAAGTTGAATTTCCTGCACGACCCGATGGAATTCATCGCTAATTGGAGAAGGCAGTTCCTTACTGACGGATTCCATCGCCTGGAGATTTGAGTAACCTGCACGTAAACCATTAACCATCAAACCAATCATGTCGCCTAATTGGTCGTTAAACTTGATCAGACGGCGACTCTTTTGGGCATTAACATAAATTTGAGGTATGAATAATCCAACTACAGCGCCGACAACAGCCAATAATAAGGATTTGGTGCCTAAAAAGTAACCTAATACAGCCATTCCAAACGATGCACCAACTATAGTCAATACATATTCACCAGGTTTTAGTTTTATGTCTGCCTGGGCCAGGCTTTTTGCTATTCGGTCACCATAACTTGTTTTTTCAACACGCTTCGTTAACCAATCAGTTATTGGGGTTGATTTTTCATTTACTGTTGTTTGTACTGGTAATTCCTCTCCAACATAATCGCCAATACGCTCTTCTTCGGAAGATTTGCGGTTGGCAATATTTGCAATTATGCCAACTGCAATCAAAACCAGTATTACCGCCCCGCCAATCCAAAGAATAATAGTTGGGTTCATATTGTCCGCCTGTAGAAGATCATCGCCTTACCCCAATGCCGAATACGCTTGGCGGGAGGTGGATGCCAGAGGCTTCGATTTTCTCCATGAATTTTGGACGAAGCCCGGTCGGTCGCATTCGACCAATGACCTTGTTGTTCTCATATCCAAGCTGTTCATATACAAAAATATCGGCCATGGTAATTACCTCCCCTTCCATCCCGATTACTTCCGTAATATTTGTAACTTTTCGCGAACCGTCCCGTAAACGTTCCTGGTGAACTACCAAGTCAATTGCGGAACTAACTTGTTCCCTGATCGCGCGTATCGGGAGCTCCATTCCAGCCATCATCGTCATCGTTTCAAGACGAGACAAAGTATCACGGGGGCTGTTAGAGTGAAGGGTGGTCATAGAACCATCATGACCAGTGTTCATTGCCTGGAGCATATCCAGGGCTGCTTCGTCACGGATTTCTCCAACGATTATACGATCCGGACGCATACGCAGGGCGTTGATCACAAGATTTCGGATGGTAATTTCACCTTTTCCTTCAATATTGGGTGGTCTGGATTCCAGCGTTATTACATGCTCCTGACGGAGTTGAAGTTCAGCTGCGTTTTCAATGGTAATAATGCGTTCGTCGGCAGGAATGAATCCGGACATTACGTTAAGGAGAGTGGTTTTTCCGGATCCTGTACCGCCGGAGATTACAATATTGATCCTGGATTTAACCGCAGCATCAAGGAATTGAATCGCTTCAGGAGTAATGGAACCAAATTGCACGAGTTGATCTAACGTAAAAGGGGTTCTGGAGAACTTTCGGATTGTTAGAACAGGACCTACCAAAGACACAGGAGGAATGATCGCGTTAACACGAGAACCGTCTGGAAGACGTGCGTCAACGTATGGACTGGATTCGTCAATACGGCGACCCAGCGGGGCAACAATACGTTCGATGATCCTCATGACGTGTTCATTGTTCTCAAAAGCCAATGGAGCACGTTGAATTTTTCCACGCCGTTCAACAAAAATATTCTTCGCCCCATTCACCATGATCTCTGTTATTGTGTCGTCCTCAAGCATGGGTTGTAAAGGACCAAGACCAAGAATTTCAGCAGTAATCTGTTCAAATAATCGGGTTTTTTCGGTCCTGGAGAGTACAAAATTCTCCTCCACTAGGATTTGTTCAAAAAGGTCCTGAATGGTCTTCTTGACTTCTGCAACCTTGGTGACATCTACACTAGGATCAAGCTCGGATAAAAGTTTCTTCTGAACTCTGCCTTTTAGATCCTGGTAAGTATCCTGGGTTGCCTGCCCGGAAAGGGAAGCAGTCCGTTTGACTTGCAGGGGAGACGTTGAAGTATTTTCCGGTTCGTTATCGGTAAAAGGACCTGGCTGCGGGTCATTATTCTGGATTCTTCTTAAAATAGACATGTAAAGCTACTCCTAATTCTTTAAGCGTTCTCTTCATCCTTCAGAATTCTCTTCCGCAGTTCTTCCTGGAGCATTGAGATCGCTTTACCAGCAGGTGCGGCTTTATTGTCGACCATGAATGGTACCCCCCGGTTGATCGAATTGCTAATTATCCGATCCTCGAATGGGATGGCGACCGATACGGGTTGCTTTAAACTGTCACCAACCCGCTCGGGAGAAATAGCAATTCTCTTATCGTAACGATTCATGACAAAAATGATCTTGTCGCGACTGATATCAGAAGCATCTGCAATGGAGAGAAATTGGTGCGCGTTCTTGATTGCTGGTATATCCTGCGTAGTTAATAAGACTATATAGTCTGCAACATCCAAACAGGTTTGGACTATTTCTGTGAGTTGTGATGTAGTGTCTACGATGATGTAATTATAAATTTGCTTCATAAACGTTAGAATTTGGTGGACTGGTTCGCCCTTCCGTGCGTCTGATAATTCAGGCTCTTTTGGAGCGACCATAAGTTCCAAATTTGTGAGTTTGTTGACGACCATTACGTCTTCAATAATTTCTGCATCCAGTTCAGTAGAGCGACCCACCAGGTCCAAAATAGAATTATTTCCATGCTCATTGAAGAAAACAGCCACATCGCCATAAACCAGATTAGTATCAACAATCGCGACCTTATTTTCTGTTGTTTTCAGAGCAACACCAAGATTGGTGGCAACTGTCGTACAACCTGCACCACCTTTTGGGCTGTAGACGCAAATAATTTTGCCGAGTTGCACAGGCATCCTATAGACTTGCCCGAGCGCACCGGTCATACCTGTAGGTGTGTAAACTATTGCGGCTTTGGCTTTCTCTTCATGAGCCAGATCGCCAGCTCGTCGGATCGCAATAGTCAATTCATCGATCATTGGCGGTTTTGTCAGGAAATCCCTGGCGCCAGCCAGCATTGCTTTGCGCATATAGTTGGCGTCATTTTGGACTGACAATATTACGATTTGAATGAAAGGATTCTTCCTCCGGATTTGCTCCGTAGCCGTAATGCCATCCATATCCGGCATATTGATATCCATAACGATTACGTCCGGCTTTAATTTCTGAGCAACTTCAATAGCCTCAAGGCCTGTTCTTGCTTTGCCGACCACTTCGATGCTCGCATCAAATTGAAGCATTCGCAGAATCATCTCTCGAGATTCGTCGGTGTCGTCCACAACAATTACAGAGATCTTATCCGGCGATGGCATCATAACTCCGTCAAATTTGCAGGTATGTAGACTTTATGGTTGAACAAGAATATAGTCGTTGAAGGTCGGAAAAGTTATGATATCAATCCTGGGTGCGATGGAATATGGAAGCTTAACCGGAGATGGCAAATTCTTCTGATCCATTATGTATTGAAGAGTGACAGGATCGGTTGCAATCGGGTTCGTATCCCCAGCACCTTTCAATGCCATCGATAATTTTGCACCTGAAAGCAAGAGATAATTTAGGACGACAGTGTCCTGTGGAGAAACGATTAAAGTTACTGACCCGGGGTAAGATGGACCGACAGGAGCGGCGTTCTCTGTGGCTACCACCACAGGTGTGGCAGTAGGCAAAGCTCCAGCAACTACCTGTGTCAATGGGAACATACCAACATTGAGTACCATTGCATCCTGGATGATCGTTTGGCAAACCAGTCTTGGTCGTTGAGATTCGGAGGGAACCACATAAATAAGTTGGTTTGTTGTGGTATCCAGTTCATACCTACCACGTGCAGCTGAAGCGCCTTCCGCTGAAGGGAGGATCATTGTAGAGTTGGAGATACCCATTCCTTCGACCAATGTACCTGAAGAATAAGTGGAAGTTGTTTGGTTAGGAAGAATTGTTTGGAAATTTGTGTCAACTTCAGTAAGTAAAAGGCAGCCGACAACCATGACATGGTCGCCTTTTTGAGGAGCATAAGCCACAGCGGTTTCGGGGGAAGCAGGGATGGAATAGGCTGTCATCCCGGATGGGATGTCAAATGAAGCAAGAGACCCAGCGTCTTCGTGGATCACCATGCTGGTTGTTAAAGGTACACCAGGGTCAATATTGTATTTTGCCTTGGTACCAACAGCTTCTTCAATAGTTTGGAAGAAAGTCCCTTGGGGCAACTCAGTTTTTGGGTAGCGTATTGTTGTGAGAACATCACCTGTGATCACAGCACCCCTGGGAATAGATTGAGATGCGATGACGATTTCAACCAATTCGAAATTTGGGGTTGGTGTTGCTGCCGGTGCATTCCCTTTATTAAATACCGGATTGTTCGCAAGCAAAAGATAAGCTAGTGCTGCAAGTATTGCTACGATCAAGATTACATAAAGTAAAACCTTATTACTTCGTTTTTTTCCCGATGCCATTGGTCCCTCCTACTGAGTTG
>CAZSGL010000075.1:0-10866 GCA_964606265.1 uncultured Anaerolinea sp.
AACGGAATCCCTGGGTGGCATCATCACGATCCTGCCAGATCCACACCCACATGGAGTTTATCTGCGGAGGCGGTAGTTTCTTGGCTTTATCGGTAAATTGAGCCAGCAGCTCAGTGTCAGCAAAACGGATTAATTCAGGAGCAGTACCATAGACCTGATCGGAAATGGCACCGTACTCCATGAACGAAAGATCGTCCGCCTTACCCACAATGAAGACTGTCGGGTCGTAGATATTACTCCATAATTCCATCGCCGGTTTTCCCGAAGAGGTTACCGCGGAGCGCATCGCCTGGATCATCAGCAGCGCTCGCTGGGTTTCAGCAGGGATCTTAAGCCGGTAAGTTAGCCGCCCATACCACATCATGGTTTTGAAATACGTTTTCAATTCTTCGCTGCGCGTGTAATGTCCGCGGGGAATATATTGAGAATAATCCTCGATCAACTGGTCGTCCTTAGCCTCGCCGCCCATCAGCCAGATGGGAGAGACAACGTTTTGGCTGTGTTCTTCAATCAGAGCCAATTCCGCGTCTGCGAGTGCCTGCACATGTTCCGGAACGGTCACTTCTTTTCCCAACAGGTTTGAGGCAACCACAAAATACGCCAGGTTGCGGGCTGCCAGTTCCTCAAGGTCTGTCCCCATCAATGACGTGAGTTGTACCTGGCTGGCTGCCACTAATGCAGCAGTAAGCTCATCCAGCAGGGGGATAAACGATTGACGTTCCAGATCCCTCAGCATTTTATCGAAGACCAGGTGGTAAACGTGGAATATTGAATCTGTGGTGATGAACACCGGGAGTCCTGAATAACGGGAAGACTCGTACGCCTGGTAAAACTCCATGTACATTTTATTGGGATCAGTGGTCGGCGAGGTAACCGCAAACCCATTGGTCAACAACGCATCTTTTTGCGTTGCTGTCAGTTTCCCCGCATCCAGACCGGTCACGCTCCCTGCAGATAGCGGTAGGCTGTACCCACCTGAGTATTTTTCCGGAATGGAATAAGTGATCAGTGGATACTCAGCAAATACCACGGGTACGATCCCGGGATTTTCTTCAAAAACCAGTGTTGGTTCTGGGATCACTTCAGTTTCTATTGGTTGCTTGGGTCCAACATCCTCGGGTAGTTTCCCCAACAGGCTAGAGAAATTGCACGCTGATACCATCATCGTCAGTAAAATCGCCGCAGACGCCCACTTCCAGATTCTTTTGCTTTTCATATCTACCTCCAATAATTAATTTGCCAGGATTGAAGTTTGGTGATCTGTTTGATAAACCGCATAACCAGAGTAGTTTCCTTCCATGCGGTCAAGCAGTGTAAAGCCAAATCCTTGCCACTTCCAGAGTGTGATGCTGCCCGTCTCAACAGCCGCATCATATTCACCTTCAAGTGCGATCAATTCTTCGTATCCGTCTCCGTCAATATCTACAGCCCGAATGTCTGATATCGGATTAGCCAGCGCGGAGCCTGCCCACAACTCGCGGTATTCATCTCCATCCCACCCGATCAGGATGAGATGCGCGCTCAGTCCAACCTCATTATGAAATTCAGAGATTCTGCCCCCGTATGGTAGGAAGCTATCCACAGGCCAGGGGGCAAATGGGCGCCATATAACTGTTGCAATTTCGCCTGTACCATCCCGATTTAAATCAGCCTGGATCGCCTCGGTGACTATCCAACTTTCAGGACTTTGCCATTCTTCGAAAATAGTATTCTTTCCACATCGGTAAACGGTGAGTTTATGGTTGGAAAGTGCGTAACAGTTTTCAGTATTACTATTGGGATTTTCTTCACGAATACCGGAAAGTTGATCATTAATTGAAGAAGTGGGAACCTGCAACATTGCCTGGTGAGCGTTTTCCCAATGCCATAAGCGGATTACTTCCGGGGAGGTTTGAGACAAGCACATCACAATGAATACTGAACTTGCCAGCACACGAAATTTTGTCATTGGGCGCCTCTGGTCATATTGTACATCTATCTAAATATTTTCAGGATGTAGCAAATTTACACACTATGCTACTCACTCGAGGGTTTGAGATTTAGAGCACATTTGCAGTTGATCAATCGCCAGTTTCTCATGCTGAATCTTAAGTTTTCTTGACATTCAAGATTATTTTTTATACAATGAAAAGGCATTCTTCCCGGGGTTGGAAGTCCAGGTAACAATGTTCACCTTTTTTCTGATGAATGACGTAGCTTCTGAGGAGCATAAGCGTTTCGTGAACAAAATACGAAATTACGTCAAAAAACTGGGTCCCCTTTTTTGTCCCATCGGATGATTTTCCGGGGAATAGATTTTCCCCGATCCTACCACGGATAGTTGTGGTTGTACATCAACGCTTATTAGTGGTTCGATAAAACCGATTTATTTACACAATTTATTACCGGTACTGCTTCCTTAATCGACATTGAATTGGTTGTGGGTAATCCGCGGTTAATTGCGGAAAGCTCCTCATCAAGACACTTTTTTCTTTGAGAAAATTCTTTAGTCAGTCGGAGGTATATTTGGAAGCAGAACTTTCTCCTCTAAGCAAGCCGCGTAAGCATTGGCGCAGGGACGTGAAAGACTGGTTGCAGGCTTTTCCATTTCTCCTGCCATCTCTCTTTATTTTCACACTCTTTGTATTCATTCCCTTGGTACGCTCAGTAATCCTCAGTATGCATGCCACCAATCCTATTGGCGTAATGACCACTTATGTGGGGTTCAAATATTACCAGCGCATTTTCGCCTCCGAAACATTCCTCAATAGCCTGGTAATCACCCTAAATTTCGTCCTCTACACTGTCCCGTCAATCCTCATTGCGGGATTAATTTTGTCCACCCTGGCAAATATGCGCCTTAAAGGGATCTCAGCATTTCGCATCATTTTTTCATTGACCATTTCCATTTCCGCAGCCACCGCCGCCTTGCTCTTCATGTTCCTTTATCACCCGCTCCTTGGCAGCTTCAACTATCTCCTCAGTTTCTTTGGTGTCGACCCCATTCCGTGGTTGATCGACGTCAAGTGGTCATTGATTGCCGTAGCCATTCCCCGCATCTGGCTGGGGACAGGCTTTTCTACCGTGCTGTTATTGGCTGGCATGCAAGGCATCTCCGAAGAATATTATGAAGCCGCCAAGATCGATGGCGCCGGTTTTTGGCAAAGTTGGAAACACATCACCTTACCCTTGATCACCCCCAGCTTGTTTTTCCTGGTCGTGGTCACCACGCTAGGAGCGTTTCAAACATTCACTGAGGTCAATGTCTTAACAGCCGGCGGTCCAATCAATTCCACGGACGTCATCGTGCAGGAGATCTTCCGCAGCTTCTATTTCAATGGGCAATACGGTCTAGCCTCTGCCCAGGCATTGGTGCTGTTCGTCATCATCCTGGCGCTCACAATCCTCCAGTTTGCTGTGCTGGAAAAGAGGGTAAATTACGAATGAGCAAATCATCGCGTTCTCTCAAAGGGTTTGGAAAAGCACTGATGTACTTGATGTTGATCATCGCTGCCATCGTCATGATGTTCCCGCTCTATTCAGGGCTCGTTACCAGTTTATTAGGACCAGATACCCTTTTCTCGTATCCACCTAAGCTTTATCCAGTCGAACTTCGTTTTCAAAACTACCTCGATGCCATGCGCCAGGCACCTCTTCTGCGCTTCATATTAAATTCCTTTATCCAGTCTAGCGGCGTGATGATTCTTCAACTCGTTACCGCTTGCTTGGCCGCATTTGCCTTTGCTTTTAGAAGGTTCAAAGGCAAGAATATCGTTTTCCTGATCTTCTTATCGACAATGATGATCCCCTGGGAATCCACCATCATCCCGAACTATTTATTTATTCAGAAAATCGGATGGGATGATACTTACCTGGGGCTGATCGCCCCCTTCGTGGCAACCGCCTTTGGCACATTTCTCATTCGTCAGTTCTTTATGAGCATCCCCAAGGATCTTTATGACGCCGCAAAAATCGATGGCTGCAGTGATATTCGGTTTTTGATTAATATCTTAATTCCTCTGGCGCGTCCCGCACTCGGCACCCTTGCTGTATACAGTTTTCTGCAAACCTACAACCAGTACCTGTGGCCATTACTGATCACCAATAAAACTGAAATGCGTACAGTCCAGATTGGAATTACCATGCTTCAGGTAGCCGAGCGTGAACAATGGCAGATCGTTCTCGCGGGAGTGGTCATCGTTATGATCCCGACACTTATATTGTTCTTCGTCGCCAACCGCCAGTTGATTCGGGGTCTCACCGCGGGAGCAATTAAGGGGTAGTCACTTAAAACCACGCCGGGTTTGATTAGCTCTTTTTCTCCCGACGCGATTTTTTGGGAATAGCTATTGCAAGATTTTGTTTGAGTCAGAACCAGCACGCTGGAGAGGAGGTGTCAGTAGTCTCAATAGATTTCGTAATACGATTGTGTTTTGTTTGACAAGGTTCGATCATATTCACAATTCGGAGGAGAGTAGTAATGAAACGTTCACTGATTAGCATCTTATCTATCGTCGTTTTGTTGGGAATGCTTTTGCAAGCTTGCACACCAACACCCACAGCCGCACCTGAAGTAACTGCCCCGGAAGTAGTTAAAACCGAAGCCCCTGTGGTTGCCACTGAAGCAGCCGCCCCTACCGGTCCGGTCAACATTGCCTTCTGGCACGCCATGAGCGGTCACAACGGTGAAGTTGTTGATGAACTGGTAAAACGCTTTAACGAATCCCAGACCGATGTCATCGTCACCGCCACCTTCCAGGGCAGCTACGACGACGAGATCAATAAACTTAAAGCCGGGTTCCAGTCCAAAGACGTCCCCGCCATTGTGCAGGTCTACGACATCGGCACTCGTTTAATGATCGATCTCGGTGTTATGACCCCCATGCAGGATTTCATTGACGCCGAGAATTTTGATGTTGCTGACATCGAACCGAATGTTGCCAACTACTATAGCGTTGACGGCAAGATGTGGTCTATGCCCTTTAACACCTCCAACCCGGTGTTGTATTACAACAAGGATATGTTCAAAGCTGCAGGGCTCGATCCTGAAAAAGCCCCCCAGACCTGGGCAGAAGTTGAAACAGCCGCCCGTGCAATTAAGAAATCTAATCCCGCGGTATTTGGCTGCTCTTTTGCCATCTACGGCTGGTTCTTCGAACAATTTACCGCCGTCCAGGGTGGCTATTTTGTTGATAATGACAATGGCCGCACCGCCACTGCCACCAAGGCAGTATTCAATGGACCCGAAGGCGTTGCTCTGCTCAATTGGTGGAAAGGTATGATCGATGAGGGCATCTGCTCCAATCTCGGTCGTAAAACCACTGATACCAAGGCAGCCTTTGACTCACAGGCAGTTGCCATGACCCTCGATTCCACTGCCGGTCTGCGTGACCGAATTACTGCAGCCGAAGGCAAGTTCGAAGTCGGTGTTGGTTACCTCCCCCGCGCCAAAGCAGAAGACTATGGCAAAGCTGGTACCATCATCGGTGGTGCATCTGTATGGATCACCAACTTGCGCCCAGTTGAAGAGCAGCAGGCTGCCTGGGAGTTCGTTCAATTCCTTTCCAGCGCTGAATCTCAGGCTTACTGGCACATCCAGACGGGTTATTACCCCATCAACTCCAAGGGTTATAACGAACCTGATGATATCGCCTGGCGTGCACAGTATCCCCAGTTCGAAGTCGCCATGGATCAGCTTCACATCGCGCCTTTGAACAACGTCACCGCAGGTGGGCTCATTGGTGTGTTCCCCGAAGCCCGTCAGACTGTGGAAAGCGCTATTGAAGAGTTCTTCGCCGGACAGGCGACTGCCCAGGAAGCACTCGACAAAGCCGCTTTGTCAATCACCACAGCCATTGAAGATTACAACCTTTCAATAGGCAAGTAGATTAACAGATTAGGTTAACAGATTGTGGGAGCTGAGGATTTCAGCTCCCACAATCTTAAAGAAAAGTGGGACCCACATGATCCGTAAGATACTGGTAATTTTGTTCTTAATGGTATTGATCCTGACTGCTTGTCAAAAATCCGAACCGCTCCCCGAAGATACCCAAATTCCATCAAACACACCAACCACTTTGATGGAAACTGAAACCAACCCAAAGGAAACACAGACTCCTATGACTCCGGAAAAAACTCCCGTACTAATAATCGCCCACCGTGGTGCCCGTTCTCTTGCTCCTGAAAATACGATCATGGCAGCAGAAATCGCTTATGCAATTGGAGCAGATATGTGGGAACTGGATGTTGCCTTGACTTATGATAATGAGCTTGTCGTGATTCATGATGACACCCTCACAAGGACCTCAAATGCAGCGGAGATTTACCCCAAGAAATCACCCTGGAATGTTCACCTCTTCACTCTTGAAGAACTGAAAAAGCTGGATTTCGGCAGCTGGTTCCTTAAGGAAGACCCTTTTGGAACTATAAAAGATGGATTAATTTCGATGGAGGATCAGGAGAAAATGAAAAATATCCAGATCCCCACGTTAGAGGAAGCCCTGTTATTCACCCGTGATAATAACTGGAAAGTCAATATTGAAATCAAGGATGTAACAGGAACGCCAGGAGATGCCACGATTGTTGAACAGGTCGTCAGCCTGGTGGAAGAATTGGACATGGCTGATTCTGTGATCATTTCTTCATTTAATCACACGTATATACGGCGCGTGAAAAACATCAATCCTGAACTGGCGACTGCCCCCATCGTAAATGAAGGTGTCAGCGATCCGGTGGCTTTACTCCAGGATCTCGGTGCACAAGCCTATCATCCCGGGCTCAAACGTATCGGCGACCTTTCCAAAATCGCGATCGCGCGTGCTGCTGGTTTCGATGTAAATGTCTGGACTGTTAACGAAAAAGAAGACATGTTGAAACTGATTGAAGCCGGTGCGAGTGGACTTTTCACAGATTTTCCCCAGTTAGGGGTTCAAATCCGTGACGGATTAATCAACTGAAGCGAATTCGCCTTCAAGAACACCAGTCCCGGAACAGTCCTTGAAAGGGAAGTGTCATTATCGAATTCTTTGACAATAATGACTTCTTCCCTTAAAATAATAAGATTGAACTCATCTCATCTGAATAGAAGGGTGTCTTTTCATGAAAGAGTACTCGACCGATAAGATTCGTAATGTTGTACTGGCTTCTCATTCCGGTGCTGGCAAGACAATCCTGTGCGAGGCATTTCTTCATTTCACAGGCGCCACCACCCGTATGGGAAGAATCGAAGATGGCACTACCGCTTCCGATTTCGATGAAGAAGAAGCACGCCGCACAATTTCACTGTACACATCAGTCATCCCGGTGGAATATCGTGATCACAAGGTTAATTTCCTCGATACTCCGGGATATACGGATTTTATCGGCGAAGTGATTTCCGCCATGCGCGTCGCGGATAGCGCGTTGATTCTGGTCGATGCCGTTAATGGTCTCGAAGTCGGGACCGAATTAGCCTGGAAATATGCCAGCGATTTTAAGTTGCCGCGTTTCCTTGTTGTCGACAAAATGGATCGTGAGAATGCCAATTTCCAAAAATCACTCGCGTCTGTTGAGCAATTTGCCGGTTCAGAAATACGCTTGATTCCCATTCAATTGCCCTGGGGAGAGAAACATGCCTTCCAGGGTGTTATCGATCTCCTCACCATGAAAGCCTATAAGGGTGATGGCAAGACCGCGGTTGAAATCCCTTCCGAATTCAAGGCAGCCGCGGATGAAGCCCGCATGAAACTCGTTGAAGCCGCCGCTGAAGGCGATGATCTCCTCCTTGAGAAATACCTGGATTCCGGCTCCCTCACCGACGAGGAGATTCTTAAAGGTCTCAAGAATGTCATCCGCAGTTGCAATTATGCGCCAGTAGTGGTCGTTGCTGGCACTAGTGGCATCGGTGTTCTGCGGACGTTGGACGCTATCATTGACCTGATGCCCTCTCCGTTGGAAGCCCCCGCGGCTGTGGCAAAAGGCAAGGCTGGCGAAGAGTCATTAACTCCCAAGGATGATGGTCCGCTGGCCGTCTACGTTTGGAAAACTACTGCGGATCCGTTCGTTGGTAAACAAACTTATTTCCGGGTTTACTCCGGTGTTGTCACGCCAGATTCACGCTTGTGGAATCAGACCAGGGGACATGAAGAACGCCTAGGAACGGTCAACATCCCGCGTGGAAAAGACTCCTACCCTGTAAAAGTTGTCCACGCTGGTGATATTTGCGTGGTACCAAAACTTACAGAAACATCCACCTCCAACACCATCAGCGATAAGAACCACCCGCTCACTCTGCCCATCCCGGTATACCCAAACGCGCTGTACCAGGTTGCCTTGTTCCCCAAGACCCAGGCGGATTCCACCAAGATTTCTTCCGCATTGCATAAGTTGTGCGAAGAAGATATGACCCTGAGCTGGCACAACGACAATACAACCCTCCAGACCATCCTGCAGGGCATGGGAGATCAACATATCGATGCCGCCATCCGCCGTGCAGAGGCCAAGTTCCAGGTTGGTATCAACGTACATGAACCCAAGGTTTCTTACCAGGAAACCATCACCAAGCCTGCGTCCGCCATGCATCGCCACAAAAAACAAACAGGCGGTTCCGGTCAATTTGGTGAAGTCCATCTGAGGATTGAACCCAACACAGAAAAAGACTATGAATTTACCTGGAATGTCGTTGGCGGCGCGGTATCTCAATCCTATTCATCCTCTATCCAAAAAGGTATTCTGAGCGTCATGAAGGAAGGCGTTATCGCCGGCTATCCTGTCTCCGGTGTAACAGTCTCAGTATTCGATGGCAAAGAACACCCGGTTGATTCCAAACCAGTGGCATTTGAGGTTGCTGGTCGTGAAGCCTTCAAACTGGCAATTAGAGAAGCCAATCCCGTTCTGCGGGAGCCGATCATGCTGGTGAAGATCACCGTGCCGGAAGCCAACATGGGTGACGTGATGGGCGACCTCAACACCCGCCGCGCGCGTATCCAGGGGATGGAAACTGAACACGGTCTATCCGTGGTCACTGCCACCGTCCCACTCGCGGAAATGCTGCGCTACACCACCACCCTGCGTTCAATCACCCAGGGGCGCGGAATTTTCACCATGGAAGTTGACCACACTGATGTAGTTCCTGCGCACATCGCCCAGCCCATCATCGATGCCCGTACCAAGGAACTCGAAAGCAGGAAGGAAGAGTAAGCCTCTCCTCACCATCAAAAAGCTGGACGGATTTTCCCCGTCCGGCTTTTTATTTCTAGCACTTGTTGCCTTGACCTTCCGAATGCCATTTGGTAAGGTTAACTATTATGGGATGGATACGGAATGGAAGATATCTCGAATCTTGAAAAAACCTGGGACCAGTTGCTCTCTCGCGATCCGCAAACGATCAAAAATTGCTTTGCCGGGTTGGATAAGGATAGCCAGCAGACAGTTATCGCTCACTTGCGGGAAATGGCAACTGGATCCGGGTGGCACCCGGAGCAGGTCAAATCAGCATCAATCGCTCTCGAAGCCATCCTGGAATAGGAGATTATGGAACTGAGTGAATTAACCCAAAAAATGAACGAACTGGTTACCGCCAAAGGCTGGTACACACCGGAAAGCGTGCGTCCTCAAACCCCCCGTAACCTGGCAATTTCACTCTCACTTGAAGCCAATGAGGTCCTCGAGCACTTCCAATGGGGAGACGCCATTGAGGATAAAACCGAGCTGGGGTCCGAACTGGCAGATGTAGCGTTATACTTGCTCCAGCTCGCCAGCGTTGCCGGCATCGATCTTGAAAATGCAATCCTTGAAAAGATCCGCATCAATTACAGCAGGCAGTGGGCTCAAAACTCGCAAAAACAAGGGTGAATCAATGAAGGTTGCAGTCTATGGTGGAGCAGCACCGAAATCCGGTGAACCTGCCTACGAAGAAGCCAGGCAATTGGGTTTCCTGCTCGCAAAAGCCGGGCATACCGTCATGACAGGCGGCTACATCGGCGTCATGGAAGCTGCTTCACGCGGAGCGCATGAAGCCGGTGGCCATGTGATCGGCGTAACCTGCATCCAACTTGAAGAATGGCGCAAAGTAAAAGCTAACGCCTGGGTCAAGGAAGAGTGGCAGTACCAAACCCTGCGCGAACGCATGTACACACTTATCGACGCCTGCGATGCCGCCATCATGATGCCCGGAGGCGTCGGCACCCTCGCTGAATTAGCCGTGATGTGGAACGAAGAGATCATATCCATAAAAGCCCCTCGCATTATGGTGATGGTCGGCGAGGGTTGGCAGAAAACCATTTCACGTTTCCTTGAAGAATTTGGGGGTTATTTGCACTCGCACGACCAAAAAAGGGTCCGTTTTGTAGAAGATATCAACGCAGCCGTTGCAATCATTAAACAATTTGACCAGGAAAACCAGGAACTTATTTCAACTTTAGGACACGATAATGGCAAATGAAAAATTAACCACCCGCAAAGAGAATTTTTCCGAATGGTACAACCAGGTGATTCAGCGCGCTGAACTGGCAGATTATGCCCCGGTACGCGGGTGCATGGTGGTCCGTCCTCACGGTTGGGCATTATGGGAAAACATCCAGCAGTCGCTCGACAAGCGCTTTAAAGCCACCGGTCACGTCAACGCAGCCTTCCCGCTCTTTATCCCCATGTCCTTCCTCGAAAAGGAAAAGGAACACGTTGAGGGATTTTCACCTGAGCTGGCAGTGGTCACCATTGGCGGTGGTGAAGTGCTGGAAGAACCTCTCGTGGTACGTCCCACCTCAGAGACCATCATCGGGTATATGTACTCAAAATGGATCAAAAGTTACCGCGACTTGCCGCTGCTCATCAACCAATGGGGTAATGTCGTCCGTTGGGAAATGCGCACACGCCTATTTTTGCGCACCCTCGAATTCTACTGGCAGGAAG
>CAZSGL010000076.1:0-3793 GCA_964606265.1 uncultured Anaerolinea sp.
GCGGCAGCAAGATCATCCAGTACGTGGCGGTGGATGATGTGGCGGAAAGCGCCTTTGTGGTGGATACCATTCAACAGTACCTTAAATCCGGAAAAGCCAGCGCCAACGACTTCGCCGTGATGTACCGCACCAACGCCCAATCCCGCCTCATCGAGGAAACCCTGATGCATGCGGGCATCCCCTACCGTCTGGTTGGAGCACAGAAATTCTACGGCAGGCGCGAAGTAAAGGACATCATCTCCTTCCTGCGCCTGGTGGAGAACACCGACGATGAGGTCAGTCTGCTGCGGGTGATCAACGTTCCTCCGCGCAACATCGGCGACAAGACCGTGTCCACCCTGCAGTCTGCTGCCAGCCAGATCGGCATCAGTCTGGGCGCACTGGTGCTAGACCTGGGGAAGAACCAGGATTCCTCTCCATACTGGATGGCAATTGGCAGACCGGCTGAAAAAGCGGTGGATATTGGCGTGATCCTGGCAGAATGGCAGTCGCTGAAGGACAAGACCTCGCTGCTCTCCCTATTCGACCGCATTATTGAAGATACGGGATACGAGTCATTCATCAACGATCAGACTGAAGACGGCAACGATCGCTGGGACAACGTGCAGGAGTTGCGCCGCCTGGCATTGGATTACCAGGAGAAGGGGCTGACCGAATTCCTGCAGAACCTTGCGCTTGTCTCCGACCAGGACACCATTCCCTCTGCCGATGTTGAAGATCCCGAGCAGCCGCGCGGAGCCGTAACCCTGTTGACCCTGCACACAGCCAAAGGACTCGAGTACAGCCATGTATTCATCATCGGTCTGGACGAAGGACTGCTGCCCCACAGCCGCTCTCGCGATGACCCCGAAGAGATGGCGGAAGAACGCCGCCTCTTTTACGTGGGGATGACCAGGGCAAAAAATCAGCTCTACCTGCTGCGCGCGGAAAGGCGGCGCACATTCAACATGTGGGATTACGGCGAGCCATCACGCTTTCTGGCAGACATCAACTCCGACCTGGTGCTCAACCAGGGACGGCACGCCACCTCACGCCGCGAAACTTACGAAAGCGATTTTCGCTGGAGCACCACCGGGGTTTCCACACCCAGGCAATTCAAAGTGGAAACACCCAAAGATACGCGTTATAAACCCGGCATGCGCGTGCGCAACGATTCCTGGGGGGAAGGGATTGTGTTGGAGAGCAAGATCGATTCAGATGGTGAAGAAGTTGTTAATATACATTTTAAATCTGTGGGACTCAAACACCTCATTGCTTCGCTGGCTAAACTGGAAATTCTCTAGCACCATAAATCGTGACTTATGCTTGCATTATTAGCCCTCATTCCCATTCTCGTAGTTTTGCTCCTGATGCTCATTTTCCGCCTCGGCAGCCATTTCGCCGGTCTGGCGGGCTGGGCAGCAGCCGTGCTCGTGGGGGTGCTGGCTTTCGGGCTTACCTGGCAGGTATTCTGGGTTTCACAGGCAAAGGGTTTTCTACTGACCCTGAATGTGTTTTACCTCCTCTGGACTGCCCTATTCCTGTATCACCTGGTTGACCAGACCGGCGGTATTCGCGCCATTGCCCAATCGCTGCAGCGCGTCATCCCGGATACGGGTTGGTTGACTTTGGTACTGGCCTGGATGTTCACCGGGCTGATCGAGAATGTGGCAGGTTTTGGTCTGCCCATCACCATAGGCGCGCCAATGCTGACCGCGCTGGGTGTTTCCCCCGTCATCGCGGTGGCGTCCACTGCCATCGGGCACTCCTGGTCTGTCATCACCAGCGGTATGGCGCTGGCATTCCGTACACTCACAGACATCACCGGCACCGACCAGGCAGCCCTCTTCCAGCCCACGGCGGTACTGGGCAGTATCGCCATCCTGCTTACGGGGCTTGCAACAGCCTGGATCCTCAAGCAGTTGAAACACTGGCGCAAGGTGATCCTGCTGGCGGTGATCGTAAGTGCTGTACACGCCCTGTCCGGTTTGTTGGGGCTGATCACCCTCGGTTCATTCATTGCCTCCATCATTGGGATACTAGCCGGTATCTGGCTCGGTAAAAAACCTGCCAATTGGACACCCAACATGGATAAGGACAAGCACCTCTTGGGCGGGGTATTGACCTATGGCTTTTTAATCGCGGTCATCATGGCTGCCACCCTGATCAAACCGGTGAATACCTTCCTGGCGCAATATACCTGGACGCTGGTGTTTCCCAAAGTTGCCACCACCCTCGGACACGCCACGCCCGGCGGTAATGGTTATCTCTTCCGGTTTCTCACACACCCGGGTACATACATCCTGTTGACGACATTGTTCTCGTTGTTTGTCTTCCCGCGCTTCAAGGGGTATCAGATCGGTAAAGCGTGTTTTGCCTTTACCAGGATGGTCAAGTCGGGCGTTCCTGCCACACTCGGAACATTATTCATGATTGGGATGGCCACCATTATGGAACACTCCGGCATGACCCTGCGTCTGGCGCAAGGCATCAGCCAGTTGGTCGGTTCGGTCTACCCGCTCTTTGCAGCATTGGTTGGCATCACCGGTACCTTTATTGCGGGCAGCAACACCAATTCCAACGTGGTGCTGGGCATCATGCAAAGAGATGTAGCCGCGCTGCTGAAACTTTCACCGTTCGTCATCCTGGCCGCTCAAACTGTAGGCGGTGCGCTGGGGAGTATGATTGCACCGGCAAAACTAGCGGTGGGCACCAGCACCAGCGCCATCAAAGGTAGCGAAGGGGAAATCCTGCGCATAACCCTGCCGATTGGCCTGGGGTGTGTCGCCATCATCGGTGTGGTAAACTGGTTGATGCTTCTCTAACTGTGAGTTTTAAGAATCTCTAAGTCATTACAATCCCGTCACAGCCCGCTGCGCGAAAGTCAGCACCGCCATGATGAGGAAAAGCACGATCGAAGCCACTGACCAGCCTTTGCCGGCAAGTTGGGCAATTCCCAATAATCCCCCGGAACCCGCAAAGAACAAGGTAACATAACTAATAACTATCCAGCGGGTATGCCGAAAATCAATCTTGAGGATGTAATCCAGCAGGAGTTCAACCACCAGCCAAAGCAGAATCGCGACGATCTGGATGTAGTAGATTGTTGGACGATGGGCTGCCGGGGCGTTAATAAGCAGGTAAATAAGTGGAATGGCTAGGGCAAATTCGAAATAGCAGATCCAGTGTCCGACTTGAGGTTTACCCATCATTCGAAATGTGAATACTAGGATTGCTGAGACAAAGAAGGCAACAGCAGTCAGCGCGCCGATCTGGTTCATTTTTTCCATCGTCCCCTCCAATGTTGAAGAAACGATGCCATTATTGCGCGAAATAATGAGAGATCGATTAATCCAGTTGCTTTACGACCTTTTCGAGAACGGCAATGTTTACGGCATCGTAGTCTTCAATCCTGCCGGCATCTGAGAGGGTGGTGAGGGTCTGGTCCAACGGCAATCTGGCGGTGGTTTGCCCGCCAACGCTCTGCATCAGGTCTTCCAGGTGGCTGGGTCCGAAAATCTCATGTTTTTCACCGCAGCCCGGGCAGGTGAAATAGCTCATGTTTTCAATCACCGCCAGTACGGGGACGTTCAATTGTTTCAGCATGGCGCTGGCTTTCTTCACCACCATGCCGGCTAACTGCTGCGGGGAGGTCACCAGCACCACACCGTTCACCGGCAAGGATTGCATCACCGTCAGTGAGGCGTCTGATGTGCCCGGCGGAAGGTCCACCAGCAGCACATCCAGGTTGCCCCATAACACATCACTCCAGAATTGCTGGATCATGCCGGCGATCATCGGTCCGCGCCAGATG
>CAZSGL010000076.1:3803-10588 GCA_964606265.1 uncultured Anaerolinea sp.
CAGATGACGGCGGCGTCTTCGGTGGGGACCATCAGGTTGGTGGAAACCACCTTGATGCCCAATCCGGTAACCGCTGGCAGGATGCCCTGCTTTCCTCCGCGCAAGCCGCCCGCGGGCAGCCCAAATAGCTTGGGGATGCTCGGACCGGTGATATCTGCATCGAGGATGCCTACTTTCTTGCATGCCCGCGCCAATTCACATGCCAGAAGCGCTGTTATAGAAGACTTGCCAACGCCGCCCTTGCCGCTCATCACCGCGATAACGCGCTTAACCTGGTTGAAACTGTTGAGTTTGGGTAATTGCGGCTTGCCGCTGGCGAAAACCTTTTTACGCTCTTCATCGCTCATTGTCCCAAAGGTGATTGCCACTGAATTGACTCCCGGAATTGCCATAACTGCTGACCGGGCATCGCGCTCCATCTGATTTTTCATCGGGCAGCCGGGAATGGTCAGCGCCAGCGTAAAGTTCACATCGCCATTTGGTGAAATCGTGAGGTCTTTCACCATGCCCAATTCCACCAGGTTGCGATCTAATTCCGGATCTTTTACCTTGGATAATGCGTCTAATACTTGTTGTTGTGCGATCATTGCCACCGATCCTGTTTCCATGGGGGTTTATTATTGAAGTTGATTATAATTGACTCAAAGCGGAGGGTAAAATGAAAATGAAACGAGTTATGATCTTTTTGTTGTTGGCTGTTCTTTTCCTGCCTGCCTGTAATATCTCTGTTGACCTGTTCAATACCCCCGTACCCACAACCCCGGTTGCAACAGCAGCACTCCCAACGGCAGCACTTCCAACAGCGGTGCCGATGCAAACCATCACCATTTACTTTACAAACGAAGCCCGTTTTGCCGTGGGCACCGAGCCATATGAAGATGCGGTCACGCGTGAAGTCCCGGCGCATGCCGATCCCATGTTCGCGGTGCTGGATCAATTCTTCCTTGGACCCACAGCGGCAGAATCCGCCCAGGGTCTGCGCCTGGTGAACAGCGGATTTACCCATCTGCGCAATTTAACCCTTGATAACGGCATCGCCCGCGTCTACCTGGGTGGGGTTTGTGCCAACAATGGCGCAGCTTATTCAGTCGCCAACCTCATCAGCAAGAACCTCAGCCAATTCCCACAGATCACCGCCATCAAGATTTATGACGAAACTGACAGCAACCTGGACCCCGATTCCAACATGAGTTCACTGCCTTACTGCCTCGAGCCGTAAGGCGTCAGCAGCATACACGTCACAAACCGTGCCGGGATGATATAATCCCGGCATGTTAATTCCCTTTTTGCTTGCCATGCTGGCGGTTCTGGTTGTGCTCTTTTTCTTGAGCCGGGCAGCGGTGGAGCGTATTGAAAAAAACCATTACGAACAGCGTGCTGACCTGTACCGCTTTACTCCCATCAAGGAAGGCGATATCGTCTTCCTGGGCGACAGCATCACCGATGGCGGCTGCTGGGAAGAGTTCTTCCCGGGATTGCCGGTGAAGAATCGTGGCATTAATGCCGATACCACCGAGGGCGTCCTCAATCGGTTGGGAACGCTACTTTACCGCTCTCCTGCAGCCATATTTATACTCATCGGCACGAACGATCTGAATTGGTGGGCGTACAGCCATGATGAAGAGATCCTGGAAACTTACGAAAAGATCCTCCAGAACTGTATGATGGTCTCCCCCAGTACAAAAGTATTTGTCCAATCCATCCTTCCGCGCAAAAAAAGGTTTTCAAAACATATCCTCAGTCTCAACGAAAGGCTCCAGGGATTGGCAAAGAAGTATGGGGATGAATACATCGATTTGTACCCGCGTTTTGTTAATAAGGAAGGTGAGATGAAATCTCATTTCACCAATGATCACCTGCACCTCCTGTCCCCCGGATACAAGAAGTGGGTGGAGATTCTTACCCCCTACCTTCATGATTTAAACAAAAGCTGATTCCTGACCCGGAATTCCGTATTCCCATTGCATATCTGTAAAGAAGATCGAGCAACCGCAGGCTCACCGGGGGGTTTATACTGGTGTCTATTCGGTCATATTACTTCCCCTTTTGTGCAACTAAAAGATATGCCTGAAAGATGCCAGAAATGTGACTTGGCGATGGTACATTTCATGCATCTACAAGGTATCCTTACTGGTGCCTGACGGGAAACTTATTGGTTGGGCTGGAGTACTATTAATGAAAATGAGTAAATTATTGGAAAGAGTTTTATACGGGGCATCAAAGCCCGTGGTCAAAACGTATACCAACACCATGCTGAATATGGATATACGCCAAAAATCACCCTTCCCGGTTGGCGCAAAGATTATCGCGCCCAACCACCCCAGTACCACCGACCCATTCTTTATGGCCGCCATGTTGGGGCACCAATCCTTCATCATGATCAACAATGTTCTCTTCCAGGTACCTGTGCTGGGAGAATACCTGCGCCGCTCCGGGCACATCCCGGTGATCAAAGGCCGGGGACAGGAAGCCATTGATGCCGCGCTTGAGCATCTCAAAGACGGGCATACCATCATGATCTTCCCAGAAGGGTTGATTTCCCCGCTCAGCGGCGGGTATCACAAACCCCACACCGGGGTTGGTCGATTGGCATTGGCAAGCGGAGCGCCGGTTTTCCCGGTTGGCATTCACCTGAGCAAAGACCGCATCTGGTCGAAGAAATCGAAGGTGGAGGGTAAAGATGAAATGGGGTACTGGTATATTCGTGGACCCTATAACGTGACCGTTGGGAAACCCCTGCGCTTCAACGGCGATGTGGATGACCGTGAACTGGTGCGAGATGTGTCGCAAAAGGTAATGCTCAAGATCATGCGCCTGGTCTACGAAAGTGAACAACGCTGGATCCGCACCAATCGCTCCCTTCCCGGAGCTCTGGAAACTGCGTAATTTTTTCTATCTATAAATAAAAACACCCCTGCGGGGGTGTTTTTAAATTTGTGTACAATTAACGCATATCAATCACAGGAGTGAAGCATGAAACCACAACAACTCTTCAAAGGACCGGGCAAACTTCTGGACGTGGACGGAAACCTCAACCAGACTGGCTGGGCACCCCAGCAGGAATTGGATTGCAATCTTGAGAACGCTCATTTCTACCGCATGAAGTTCATGCAGGGAATGCGCATCAAGCGTTGGGATTACTACGCGCTAACCACACCCACCCATTTCTTCTCGTTCACCATTAGCGATATCGGTTATCTCGGGATGGTATTTGCTTATGTCATTGACTTTGCCACTGGCAAGTACCAGGAACAAACCCTGACCCTGCCGTTTGGCGGCGGCGTGAGCTTACCGCGTAATAGTTACGAAGGGGAAACAACCAGTAATGCCTCGGGGAAAACCCTCAAGTTCATGGTCAAGCCCGATAGACGCCTAGTTTCCGTGCGCTGGCCGGGGTTTGGTGATAGCGATCTGGAGGCTGAACTGGAGTTCGCGCAAACGCCTAATCATGAATCCATGAACATCATCATCCCCATCAAGGACAGGCGTTTCTATTACAACCGCAAAATCAACTGCATGCCGGCTTCCGGGTGGGTCAAATACCAGGGAGAGACATATACCATTACCCCTGAAACCTGCCTGGCGAACCTGGATTGGGGTCGCGGGGTGTGGGAATATGAATCCTTCTGGGTGTGGGCAAGCGCTTCCGGTTTCCTCAAGGATGGGCGCAAAATCGGCCTCAATATGGGGTACGGTTTTGGTGACACCAGCGCTGCAACTGAAAACTGTTTCATCCTGGAGGGCAAGATTCACAAGCTCGGAGAGGTTAAATTCACCTACAACAACAAGGATTTCAAGGCACCCTGGGGAATGCAGGGTGAGGACGGTCGGCTCGACCTTGTATTCTCGCCATTCTTCGAGCGGGTTGCCAAAACGGACCTCAAGCTGCTGCGCAGTGAAGTACACCAGATGTTTGGCCGGTACAACGGGACACTGGTGAGTGATTCCGGCGAAAAAATCGAGGTCAATGACGTGATCGGTTGGGCGGAAGAGCACAACGCCCGTTGGTAGGCTTTAACCTTATTGTTTGTAATAAATTTGGTATTCGTCGTTTTCAGCGATCAATAATAAGTTCTGACCGCCAGAATACCTGTTTTTTGAAACAAGAATATACGATTTGCTCTTTACTTCGTCGAAATCGGTGATTGGAAACAGTTCGCGAGTTTTGTTTATTCCAAAAAGCGCATATTCAAGATTTGTTTTCTCAATGAATAAATACAGGGGTTCATCTTCCTTTATATATGTGTTAACCAAATCCATTGATTTGCCATCCGATGCGAATTGATAAAACAGTCTTCCATAGTAATCGCTGCCCAGGTAGCTCTTTTTATTTGGGGCAGTCTTAATAAGGCTGTTGGTTAATTCAAATAACCTTTTACGATATTGACTATTGATGATATTGGTCACTTCAATTTTATTCACATAGTTTTCACGAAAACCGACGAGTGTATATTCGGCTAAGAGGGGTCGTGAATCATTAAATAATAGTGTTGCAGCGATTATCATAAAACACGCGAACGAGAGAACCAAGCTCAGAATAAACGCCCATGTTTTCCTTAGCGGGACAATACAATACGTTAGCGGCATAAAAATCACAACCGGTGTTATTAAATAACGACCTCTATATGGACCCCACCCTCCTTTAAAAATTACCAGCGATCCAAAAAAGGCAAATAAAAGCAACAAAGAAATAAGTAAATACTTTTTTTGCTGCTTCTGTTTGCTGATCATCGTGATTAGTGTGGTTATCAAGAGTATCGGAATGCTCAATGGTCCATACCACGCCGAACTTTCGTTTAACGTGGGGGGTTGGTCATAATTAAAATAGGTATCATCGTCTATCCGCACATATTTTTTGACGTCAAGACTTATTCCGAATAAAGATGAAAACCACTTAAACGCTTTATTCTTCACTTCCAACGATTTTAATTGCAGATCGCCCGCTAAACCATCAATGCTGATTGCCTGGTAGGCATAACGAAATCCACTGGTCACATACCCTTTTACCGGTAAATCGCCCTGCATTTCTTCCGTTTGCAGGTTAATGTCCCCAAACATGGATTTTTCATCCAAATAATTTTGAATGAACTTTTGAGCAGAAAACAATATGAAGAAGGTAACTAATAGTATGCAAGCCTTTGCAAGAATTTTCGCAGAAATAAATTTCTTAACAAATAAGAAAATAATTAAGAAGACAAATACTGGAAGCGCAATAAACGCGGTTTGTTTTGCACCAAGGGAGACCGCAAGGGGGATAGTGGACAGGAATAACAATTCAGTTCTTTTTTCTTTTACAAATGAAATGACCAAAAAGGCACAGCTAAGCACCAGCGCTGCAACAAAAAGGTCTCCCTGCAATGAATACACCTGCAGCAGCACTGCAGGAAAAGACAGTGTCAATAACACGGGGATATATGTTTGCAGCCCTTTTGCGCCCAGGATAATTGAGATTTCGTAAATGAGCAGTAAAGTGGCGATTATTGCGAAAAACTGCACCAGGAAGAATAACATTTCCGATCCGCCCAAAAGGAATAAATAAAGCCCTTGAATGGAAATGTTTAATGGGTAGTTGAGTTGTGTAAGGGTTACTGCGTCCCAATTATCAAATGAACCATGCTGCAGCCAATAATAAATTCTGGGCAGGTGCGTATGCAGTGAATCGCTGTTTGGCGTTACGCCCAGAAAACCCAAACCAAAAACAACACCTATTATTAATAGGAGAAACGCGACTGGAATCAGTCCGCTTGTTTTTATTGACTTCAGCGCTTGTAATGAATCCAGGAGGTCTTTTGTTACCTCTGTGCGCTTTGGAAAAATGACCAGGAAATACACCGCGGCGCAAACAACGACTTGAAGGAGCAGGAATAATAAGGGTTTATTTAACGCATGAAAGAGACTTAATATTTCAGAAATTAATATGTTGCTCATTACGGTAAAGTTAAAAAATACAATTAATAACTTTACAAGAAACCTTTCCTTAAAGAACCTTGCCGTGATTAACGCGGACAAAAAAACATAGAGGAGTACGGAAAAAATTAATGTCATATTTCATTCTCGTTTGAGTTCATAATTTGATTGTTTGGCCAGATTATTAGAATAACACCAATTTACAATGGTCAGACAAGATTCCAGCTTCCCGTAACAAATGCAGTAATTTGGTTCGATAAAAGCAGGGATGCTGATGCTAAATTCATAATTTAGGTTGATTCCTTCTTTTACAAGTTACTTTACTCATTTTCAGTTTTTTGCATATTGATTTTGTTGAATTTTATCACACGGCTTTTTTAATAAAAAACCATCCTGGAAATCCAGGATGGTTAGTCTAAATTAATTCGTTGGAAACCGGGGTTACACCCAGCCGCGCAACTGCATGGCTTTCACCACACGGTCAATCGCCACCATATAGGCTGCATCGCGGGTGAATACCTTGCGGTTCAGGCTCATCTCCAGCACAGAGGCAAAGGCCTGGGTCATCTTCGTGTCGAGTTTTTCCAATACTTCTTCCCTGGTCCAGTAATAGTTCATATCATTCTGGACGCTTTCGAAGTACGAAACAGTCACGCCGCCAGCGTTGCACAGGAAATCAGGGATGACGAACACTCCCTTTGATTTCAAAATCTCGTCGGCTTCGGGGGTGGTGGGACCATTAGCGCCTTCAGCAACGATCTTCACTTTCGAGGAGATCAATTTGACGGTGTCAGCATTGATCTGACCTTCAAGCGCAGACGGAATGAGCACATCCACTTCCTTCTTGATCCACTCGCCGCCATCTTCGATCTTGTAAC
>CAZSGL010000077.1:0-5813 GCA_964606265.1 uncultured Anaerolinea sp.
TAGCGTTGTGCCAGGCAGGCAGTGTAAATTCTTTACTTGCTGACACAACGGATATCTATCGATCTAAGAAAATTGGAGATAACTATGAAAGCGATTGTATACACAAAATATGGATCACCAGATGTGCTTCATCTCGAAGAGGTGAAAAAGCCTGTCCCTAATGACAATGAAGTGCTGATCAAAATTCACGCCACATCCGTCACCGCTGGGGACTGCAACGCACGCGGTTTTGTCTTTGTTCCACCTGGCTTTGGGTTCGTGTCGCGCGTGGCGTTCGGCCTTCGCAAACCCAGGCAGCCTATCCTTGGCGTGGAGTTGTCGGGCGAAATTGTTGATGTTGGTAAGGACGTCAGGTTGTTCAAGACGGGTGATCAGGTCTTTGGCATAAGCGTTAAATATGGCGCGTATGCCGAATATATCTGTATGACTGAAGATGCCAGTCTGGCCATGAAACCGGCGAATTTGACCTTCGCAGAAGCTGCTTCCATTCCATTTGGCGCTAACACCGCACTTTATTTTTTGAGAAATATGGCAAAACTTCAGTCCGGGCAGAAGGTTCTTATTATTGGTGCATCAGGTGGTACCGGTGTTTTTGCTGTCCAGCTCGCCAAATACTATGGGGCTGAAGCTACCGGTGTATGCAGTACGGGGAATCTGGAGATGGTGAGGTCAATTGGGGCAGACCATGCCATCGATTACACGAAAGAAGATTTCACCCGGAACGGTCAGACCTATGATGTGATTTTGGATATGGTCCCAGGCAATACTTCATTTGCACGCTACAAAGCCTCCCTCAAGCCAAACGGGCTGTATCTGGCTGGGGCAGGTGGAGTGGAAGTATTAGCTCAAATGGCATGGACTGCATTGATTGGCGGTAAGAAAGTGATCGCCGGTGGAGCGCCTGACCGGGTAGAAGATCTGGTTTTCCTCAAAGAACTGCTTGAAGCCGGGAAACTCAAACCAGTTATTGACCGGCGCTATCCCCTGGAGCAGATTGTCGAGGCGCACCGCTATGTAGACACAGGGCGCAAAAAAGGAAGTGTCATCATCACGGTTGTGGAGGAGTAAGAAAAATGATTAATACAAAAATTATTCTTTCTGCTACTTGGGTCGTCGTCACGCTCCTTTATCTATACGGTGATGTGTTGCGTATTTGCAGCGGTGATTTGGCAAAAAAACCGATGGCCGATATGAATCTAAATCAGTACATTTGGTTGGGAATCGCGGTTTTGATGATGATTCCCATCCTGATGGTTTTCCTGAACCTGGTAATGCCTCAGCCTGTAAGTCGTTGGGTGAATATTATTGTGGCAGTTTTCTTTTTCCTGTTCAACCTGGTTGGTTTGCCCACCTATGCATCGCTGTATGACAAATTCCTGATAGCAGTCAACATGGGGTTCAATGTGGTCACGATCTGGTATGCGTGGAATTGGAGCTTATCTGCAGATTAACCCTGTTGATGAGCTCTTACCAAATAGTAAATACTCATTCATAACGTTCAAAAAGGAGAAAAAATGAACACAACTGAAGTAAGTCCGCTTGGAACCATCGTAACGAGTGGCAAAATGAATACCAGAATTTTGCTGGCCCTATTATGGGTGTTTTATATTGTGAATTTTATGTATTGTGACACCCTCTTAAAATTAGAACCTGGAGTTTTGGAAGGGATCATGTCAGGGTTCACGGGGGGTGGAACGGTCAAGATCACTCCTGGATTTTTGTTGGGAACCGCGATCATGTTCGAGATTCCGTTTTTAATGATTGTCCTATCCGGGGTATTAAAGCATCGGGTTAATCGATGGGTAAACATCATCGCAGCTACACTTTTTGTTGTGGTTCAAATTGGTTCATTGTTTCTTGGGGTCCCATCGCCCATGTACATTTTTTATTCCACAATCGAAATCGCAGCTCTGTTACTCATTGTGTGGAATGCCTGGAAATGGCGCAACCCTGAAGCTTAACTTGGCGGACATGTCGGAGATCAAATCGTAAAACTCGTAATGTTCAATCGATAAAGGAGAAATAAAAATGAAAGCTTTACAGAAATTTGGTGGTTTTGCAGCACTTTACATGGCATTGGCGCACTTGACGGGAATAATTATCTTCATCGTAATTCTGGATTACATCAGCATAACTGATTTAGCCCAAAAGGTCGCCGTGAATGTCAACAACCAGGCGGTCGTTTTTTCAACCAACCTGCTCATGTATGTGTTCTTCGGCTTTTTTCTGATTGTATTTTCACTGGCTTTATACAACAGATTGAAAGCCGGCGCGCCTGCACTGATGCAGGTGGCAGCCGCAATTGGGATCATCTGGGCAGGTTCATTGATTGCCAGCGGTATGGTCGCGAATGCCGCCCTCACCTCAGTTGTGACTCTCAATGCCACTGACCCAACCCAGGCTGCTTTGATCTGGCAGGGAATTGAACCCGTAATTGACGGGCTGGGCAATGCCAATGGTGAAATTCTTGGCGGTCTTATGACGTTACTGGTCAGCCTGGCTGCCCTGCGTTCTGGTCAACTTCCCAGGGGGCTGAATATCCTCGGTCTGGTGGTTGGTGCAGTGGGCATTATCACAATCATCCCTGCGCTGAACGCTTTTGTTGCTGTGTTTGGTTTGGGTCAGATCATCTGGTTCATCTGGATGGGGATTGCACTGCTGCGCAGCAATCCGGGAAAGGCAGCGGCTGCCGAGCATTTAACCGCGGCATAGATTTACGTTAGTGGAGAGGCAGGACTGAAGACCCTCCCTCTCCCAGTCAAATCGTAAACAAACGATGGCAACTTATTTAAACCAAAAATGTATCAGAACAAGGAAAGAAAAATGAAAAAACTAAAGCAATTTGGGGAAACCGTAGAAGGTTACAACATTCCTGTCTTAAACGAACGGGAAATAAGAGCATCTGCAGGCATACTCTATTTCTTTATGTTCCTGGCCTGGATGCTGGTCATATTCAAAGAAGAATTTTTCATGATTAAGTTAGTCAACACGGTCTTCCTTATAGATTTCATCATACGCATGTTCATCAGCCCAAAATACTCACCCTCATTAATCATTGGGCGTTGGTTTGTCGCTAAGCAAACCCCTGAATATGTTGGTGCCGCTCCAAAACAGTTTGCCTGGACGATCGGACTGGTGTTAGCCTCGACCATCTTCCTGCTGTTGGTTGTCATGAATTCAACCAGCATCATCACCGGCATTATCTGTCAAATCTGTCTGATCTTTTTATTCTTTGAAGCTGTATTTGGCATTTGCCTGGGATGTAAATTTTATCCCTTATTCTACAAAGAAAAAACTCAATACTGCCCGGGCGGAACTTGTGAAATAAAGACAAAACAAGACATCCAAAAAACATCATTACTCCAAATTGGCGTTGTCATTGGATTTTTCGTGTTTGTCATCACAGCCGTGATCTTGTTTAACGACAGCTTTAGTGCACAACCGACTGAATTGTGGCCTATCCTGGAATCTGTTCGTTGAAAATAAAATTCTTCTACGTAAACAGGAAAAAATGTAAATAACCATTTTATATTACTAAAGGAGATTCAAAATGAATACTTACAGAAAGAGTGCAGTTATGGCAGGCGTACTCTACTTCCTGGGGACGGTCTTAGGGATTTTGGGCGGAGTCATTGGCGGCGAAGTGCTTTCCTCGTTCAGTTTCGGCAAACCGCTTGTTGGTGTGGATCTCTTGGGCATCGTTGCCGCCAATTCGTCCCGGATCACCGCGGGTTCATTCTTATACCTCATGATGGGGATTTCACTGATGGCGATGACGATTTTCCTCTACCCGATCTTTAAAAAAGATAGTGAAGAACTCGCGATGGGAATGGTACTTTTCCGTGGGGCACTGGAGGGAGTCTTTTATTTTCTTTCGACCCTTGGTTTTTTGGTACTGGTCTTACTCGGTAATGAATACGTTATCGCCGGCGCAGATTCGGCTGCTTTGCAGTCCATGGGCAATGTCTTGTATTGGTTTCAAGGCCGCCTCGCCCCGACCGGTACCATCCTATTTCTCATTGGGGCTGGGTGTTTATACATCTCCTTCTACCGCACCCGCCTGATCCCCCGATGGTTGTCCGTCTGGGGTTTTATCGGTGTGGTGCTTTATATGGCTTCCGCACTTTTGAAATTCTTTAACATGGATGCCGGCATTGGGTTTTATCTGGAAATGGTGTGGGCGCCGCAGGAAATGGTTATGGCAGCCTGGTTGATCGTGAAGGGATTCAATCGATCTGCGATTGCTGCTCTGGCTGCGAAAACAGAATAACAAATCGATTTGACGGACTTTATCAATTCAAACTAAGTCCCCGAGTTCACTTATCGCGCTGGTGAACTCGGAAGTTGGACGGAATTTGCACGATTAGATAACCATTTCATATTTAAAACGGAAGACTGCTGAAAATGTGCATATAATAAACAGGATATTCAAAAAGCAGTAAAAAGGATGTATTTCGAATAACCGGAGTAAAAATGGATTCTTCGCTTGTTTTTCATTTATTAAATGCTGTCTTGATGATTGCCATTCCCTTAATCCTGGCAATTATTTTGACCCGCCGCTGGAAAATGGGGTGGAGAATCGTGTTGGTTGGCGCAGCCACCTTTATCCTCTCTCAGGTTGGGCATATCCCTTTCAACGCTTTGATGACCTGGCTTTTTAGCAAAACAGCGCTGGTAAACCTTTCAGTGCAGGGTGCCCTGATTTTCAATGCTATTTTCCTTGGTCTCAGCGCCGGCTTTTTTGAGGAGCTTTTCCGCTACGGCATGTTCCGCTGGTGGCTCAAGGATGCGCACACCTGGCGCAAGGGCATTCTTGCAGGTGTTGGGCACGGCGGGGTTGAAGCCATCATCCTGGGAGCCTTGGCATTGTTGACATTGATCCAGCTCATCGCTGCCCGTAACATGGACCTTTCAACAATTTATTCAGGGCCAACATTACAGATAGCCCAAAACCAGGTACAAACTTACTGGTCAATGCCCTGGTATGATTCCATGCTTGGAGCTTTGGAGCGGCTCTTCACCATCGTGCTCCAGATTTCCCTGGCAGTGATCGTTGTGCAAAGTTTTATCCGCAAGCAAAAACGGTGGTTATGGCTGGCGATAGGTTACCATGCCCTGATTGATGCAGTGGCTGTTTATGCCACGAGTAAACTCAATCCTTATTGGGTGGAAGGAATAGTTGGACTATTTGCACTCATCAGTCTGGGCATTATTTTTGTCCTGCGCAGATCCGAGCCAGTGGAAGATGCAAACCCGGTTTCTGACACCCCGCTTGTTACACTTCAACAGGTCGAACCAACATCAGAACAACTGGATAATTCAAAGTACTCATAGGCAATTGAAATGATCCATACAGAAAACCTTACAAAAAAATTTGGGAATGTGCTTGCAGTTGAAAACTTGAACCTGGATATAAACGAAGGGGAAGTATTTGGGTTCCTGGGTCCAAACGGTGCAGGAAAAACGACTACCGTCAGGATGCTTGCAAGCCTCATCGGACCCACCAGCGGCACCGCAAAGGTCGCCGGGTTCACGGTGGGCAAGCAGGACATCGATATTCGCAGGAATGTTGGGTTGTTAACCGAGACTCCCGGAATGTACGATAACCTATCGGCTGAAACTAATTTACGCATCTTCGCAGAATTGTACGAGGTGAAGGATATTGCCGGTCAGGTAGAAAAATACCTGAAAATGCTGGGTCTCTGGGAGCGCCGCAGTGACTCTGCCGGTACCTTCTCAAAAGGGATGAAGCAGAAACTTGCCATTGCCCGCGCGCTGCTGCATGAACCGCGCTTGCTTTTTCTGGATGAACC
>CAZSGL010000077.1:5913-10393 GCA_964606265.1 uncultured Anaerolinea sp.
CCTTTTGTGCAAGAAGCCAGGCGGGTTGATAACAAACTCATCGTCCAACTGGATGATCCTGATAAAAACAACCCCGAGATCGTGCGTTACCTGGTGGATGGTGGCGCAGATATCCAGTTCATTGGGGAATTGCGATATTCACTGGAAGAAGTGTATTTGCAACTGGTAAAGAACGCATGAGGCAGGGATGAAAAAAATTAAAACGATCTTGATTAAAGAGTGGATGGAAGTCTTTAAAAATAAGATGGTCATTTTTACGGTGGCATTTCTCCCCCTTATGATGGTGACCATACCTTTGGCGATGTTGTACAGTACACGGGGATCGGCGAGTGCTCTCACCACCGGGCAAACCGCCGGGCAGTTGCCCGACGCAATTTCTCAACAAATGTGCCCAACCGGACTCACAGGCTCAGAGTGTTTCCAAGTGTACATGGTCAGCCAGTTCATGATGTTATTCATGTTGATCCCGGTTGCCATTCCCGGGGTAATTGCCGCCTATTCAATTGTCGGTGAAAAGACCACCCGCAGCCTTGAACCTTTACTGGCAACCCCAATCACCACCATTGAACTATTAGTGGGCAAATGTCTGGCGGCAGTCATTCCGGCAATTGTTACCACTTACGGGGCTTATGCGATTTTTACCATTGGGGCGTCCATCCTGGTGAGCAATAAAACACTCCTCAGTGCGTTTTTTGAGCCGCGCTGGTTGATTGCCATCCTGGTGGTAGGACCTCTGCTGGCGATTTTGGCAACGACATTCGCCTTGATGGTATCCTCGCGTGTCAATGACCCCCGTGTGGCGGAACAAATCTCCATGGTTATCATCATCCCCGTCATGGCTGGTTTCTTTGGCCAGGTAGCCGGGCTGTTCGTACTCAACACGCAACTCATCAGCATTGTTGCAATTGTGATGTTAGCATTGGACGTACTAATGATTTACCTGGCATCCCAGGTGTTTGATCGTGAATCCATTTTAACTCGCTGGAGGTAATTCCATGAAAAAAATTATTGCTGCGATTCTTATCACAATTCTCGTTAGCCTGGCATTTATTTCGGTTGTATCCGCCCAAAGTGAAGGATTAACCCTTAGCCTTTCACGCGATTTTGGATATGGCGGTTTTAATGGCGATATCCAGGGAACTTTTTCTGTAAAAGCCAAAGGTCCGGCTAATCTTGAACGGGTGCAGTTCTTCCTGGATGAGACGTTGTTAGGAGAAGACACCGAGGTTCCTTTTGCTATCCAATTTGTTACCGATAACTACCCGAATGGTGCGCATGTATTGAGTGCAGTGGGCTACACCACGGATGGTAAACAGTTAGAATCACAAACGATCAGTGCATTATTTGTCTCAAAACAAGAAGGCGGGCGTGCAGCACTCAAGATGATCGTGCCAATCCTGGCGGTGGTATTTGGCTCTATGGCAATTGCTGCCATCTCAAATATGATCAACATACGCAATGGGAAAAAGTCACCAGCGGGTGCCGCGCGCAGTTATACATATGGGGGAGGTATTTGCCCCAAATGCAAACGCCCGTTTGGTTTTCAATTATTAGGTATCAATATCATCGCTGGAAAATTGACGCCCTGCCCGCATTGCGGCAAGTGGAGTATTGTGAAACGGGCATCGATGAGTGATCTGCATGCCGCAGAGCAGGCCGAACTGGATACTGATAAGCTACAAATTTCCGAAGCCTCCGAAGAAGAAAAATTGCGAAAAGAGCTGGATGACTCCAGGTATCAAAACCTATGAGCTCGACTGAATAATCGGTATAAGCGAGTTTCAGCTCATTAGCGATTCAATGTGTTGTTCACCTCGGATAGCGAAGGCGAGGATCTGCGAGTAAAACGCCGAAAATAAGCATTTCATAAATCCGCCTTTCTAAGCGGAGGGATTTCCCTCGTCGCGTTGATTCATGCTGCATATTATTCAATTCGTCACAATAGACCGCACAACCTGATTATCTGCGGGCGCAAACAATTGAAATGAGTTCATTTCCCGAAACAACACTTCGCACCACACCAAAGTGTCTGTCGTGGAGGTTTGGGCGCAGGTATATTAACGTTGTACCAGGTAGGCTGTTCAAACTGGTCAGGCGTGCGTGGAGAAATTGAAACTCTTATTGGTGCCTTAGCAGTTGCGTCACTCAGATGTCAAATAGGAAAAACTTATTCATATCGTGACATAAGGACATAACCTCGTGAACCAAGATCAAATCGAGAAACATTCAACAGCACAATCGCTCATTTTGCACCTGCTCCCTGGGATCCTGGTTGGGTGTTTTTACTTCCTCGCCCTAAAGCCAGTTGCCAAGATGGGGTATCCTTCATTTTTTGCCCAATTCTTGGCATTCGCGTTTATTCTTGTCCCCCTGGAACTCGGATTTCTTTTAGTTCAGGGGAAGAAAAAGACCGGCCACTTTACCTTACAGGGAATCATCAGCTATCGCAATCCTATCCCGTGGTGGCAGTACTTCGTATGGGTAGGCATTATTTTTGTGATTGTTGGTGCAATAATGACACTTTGTAAACCTGTTGATTCCTTTCTGCAAAAGGCTCTGTTTTTCTGGATGCCGGAAGTAAATACCGGATTGGATGGGACTTTTCCCAAAACAATATTGATTGTCACCTATGCGGTGTTCTTAATAATCAACGTGTTTTTAGCGCCTTTGGTTGAAGAGTTGTATTTTCGTGGATATTTATTACCCAGGATGAAGGGGAAGTATGCCATATTTTTTCACAGCTTTTTGTTTGCTGCTATCCATGTCTTTTCACCCTGGATGGTTTTTGCAAGAACCGTTGGTTTTTTGCCAATAATCATCGGGACAACAAAGAAGAATATCTACGTCGGCATGATTGTTCACATGCTCTGTAATGCGGTAGGTTTTGTAACCGGGATTATTTATATCTCAAAAATGATGTGATTGATGAAACCCTTATTTCTCAAGTTTTTAATCAGCATTTCTTGTCAAAGTAAGAATAGATCGATTCGGTCATAAACAGTAGATACAACCTTATGGGAATAAAATGAAAAATTTAAAAAAAGCAAGTGAAGCATACGTCTTTTTAGGATTAACCCTTGCCTTATCCTGGTTCGTTTTCTGGGGTCCTCTGGCTCTTTTTAAGATCACAGCCATCAGTTTCGTGAGTGATAATAAAGGTCCCTGGTGGGCGATCGCGTTGTTTATTGTTGGTGGATTTGTCCCCTCTCTTTTGGGAATTTTCCTGACCTGGAAAAAAGAGGGGTTGTCTGGATTACGGAAATTAGGTCAGCGTATCATTCAATTTAGGCTTGGCTGGCGTTGGTACTTGTTTACCTTCCTGATTGTTATTACTGGATCTGCAGGGCAGATAACCATTAACAGACTCTTGGGCAATACTTTTAATGGGACTCTTTTTTTGACGCAGTTAGGTAGTTTTTTGCCGCTTCTGATCCTTGGTCCGCTGTCAGAAGAAATCGGTTGGCGCGGATTTGCACTCCCACGCCTCCAAACGCGGTGGAATGCTTTGACGTCGTCATTAATCATTGGCGTGATTTGGGGATTGTGGCATTTACCCTTGTTCATGATGGTCGGAACCTCGCAGTATGAATTGGGAGATCCAATCATTAGTTTCCTGATAAAGATGACCGCCAGCTCAATTCTTTATACATGGCTATACAACAATACCAAACACAGTCTCTGGTCGGCAATCATGCTTCATTGGTTATATACATATGCAGCACTTGTGGTGTCTTCCGGGGTAACGCGTTCTCCTCTCTATACCTGGCTTGAGTGTCTACCCTATGTATTTATCGCATTGTTTGTGCTGATCCTATGGGGACCAAAACGACTAACTCGCAAACGTGATGAGTGGTTAGGTCTAGATGAAGTGGAAAAATCAATGAAATAGAACATAGTGAGTTTTACGACGGCGAGAATCAAGATATTCATTGATGCGCACAAACTAAAATATCAGGTTTAGATTTTCCCAAAACAACACTCCGCACCACACCAAAGTGTCTATCGGTGACCTTCTGGCGCAGTTATAGTAGCGTTGCACCAGTCAATTAGCTCCAAAATTTATTACTTGTCTTAAAGGAAAATTTTCAATGGGAAATATACCTCAGCCACAACCTGATTCATCGCAACCCACAATTTACAAGATTAGGATCAAGGGTCAACTCGATTCTCAGTGGACAGATTGGTTTGAGGGTTTGACCATCACGCTGGATGACAACGGCGACACGCTTTTGACCGGTCCGGTTGTCGACCAGGCAGCGTTACATGGATTGCTCAAAAAAGTGCGTGACTTGGGAATGCCGCTGATCTCGGTTTGCCCGGGCAAGCCGGATAATTTTGACTTATCTATTTCAAAAAAGGAGTAAAAAATGAATTCAATCACTAAGATCGCCAGAATCGCCGGCCTGCTTTACCTGTTTTACATAATCACCTCGGTCGTAGCCAATCTATTCGGGAAATTCGTGTTCGTGGAAGCCCCGGT
>CAZSGL010000078.1:0-10317 GCA_964606265.1 uncultured Anaerolinea sp.
ATCGAAGATACCAATATCCAGCAGGAACGCAGCGATCGCCTGGATGAATTTGGTGCATTATTTGAGGATTCCATCCGGGAAAAACTACTCTATTCGGAGCAGTTGGCTAAAAACCGCGAGGCGCTGCGACCCATCCTCGAAACCTGGATCTCTTTACTGCGCGATATTCTTTTAGACCAGCAGGGCAGACCCGCACATATCGTCAACTCAGACCGCGAGCAGGAAATTAACGCTTACGCCGTAAAGTTCACCCATGCGGAACTGCTGGCAACATTGGATCGATTTGTTCAGGCGCTTGATTTGATCGAGATGAATGCCAACCCCCGTTTGCTACTCGATAATCTGTTTCTGCAATTGCCTGTTTTTTCCTGATTCCCCTGAAGCGTTATCCGATCGCTTTTCTTAACTTTTTTTCCAACGCCTGGAACTCTGGCGAATAATGCAGTTCCTCATGCCGCGGGCGTGCAAGCGGCACTTTCAAGTCCAGCACGATCCTGCCGGGGCGCTGGCTCAATACCACCACCCGGTCTGAAAGCAGCAAAGCTTCAGAGATGGAGTGTGTCACCATGATCACCGGGCGCGGGCGGGCCTGCCACAATTGCAGCAATTCAGCCGCCATGCGCTCACGCGTTAGGGCATCCAGGGAGCCAAATGGTTCATCCAGTAAAAGAAAATCGGGATCAGAAATGAACGCGCGCGCCAGTGCCACCCGCTGCGCCATCCCCCCGGAGAGTTCCGCCGGCCAGGACTGCTCAAAACCTTCCAGTCCCACCAGTTTGATCAGATCCTTCACCCGCTCACGGGCAGTTGCTTCATCCACCCCTTGCAATTGAAGCGGCAGGGATATATTCTGGAATACCGTGCGCCAGGGCATAAGGTTGGCCTGCTGGAACATCAGGCTCAACCGCGGCTGCGGTTTGTCAAAATGGATTGATCCCTTCTCCGCGGGCAAAATTCCCGCAATAAAACGCAGCAGGCTGGTTTTTCCGCTTCCTGAAGGACCAAGCACGCACAGGAATTCTTGTTTTCCCAGCTGCAGCGAGAGATCCTCCAAAACATCCAGTTTCCCTTCGCTGCTCTTAAAAGACAGGGAGAGTTGATTTATTTCTAGAAACAATTCGTCCGGTTTCATTTTGGGATGAACTCATTGGTAAAACAAGTAGTAAGGTCAATCTCAGTTGTAAGCATCCCCATTTTCAGTAGGATGCGCTGCATATTTTCCCACCCCGCAGGCAGCGAGAAACCCAATGTTTCTCCCTTCCATTGTTCAATGGAATTCAACAGCACCTGCTTTTGAACGGCTTGATCCGCCTCGGCCAGGTTGGGGACAAACACTTTGGTAATCTCATAAGCTTCATCTGGGTTGTCAATTGTGTATTGGATGGCTTGCAGTGTTGCCAGGGTCATCGCCTCTACCAGGTCAGGGTTTTCCTTAAGTGTTTTTTCATTGGTCACCAATCCATTGGCTACCATGTCCAGCGCGTCAGAAACCTTGAGGACAACGATCTCCTGCCCCATGGTCGCCAGTTGCACCGGTTCGTTTGCCGCGTACACCACCACGGCGTCCACGCGGTCTGCCAACAGTACTTCCACCTGGTTAAACCCGATCGACTCCAGAGTAACATCGCTTTCAGTCAAGCCGGCAGAATCCAGCAGAGCGCTGGCTCCAATGTAAGAGGCTCCAAACAATCCGGGCAGGCCGATCCTTTTGCCTTTAAGGTCTGCCACAGTGGTGATGCCGGAAGCTTTCTTTGCGGCAATTCCCACCGGGTACTGCTGGTACCACGCCATTGTGTACACCAGCGGCAGTCCCTGGGCTCGCCCCAGGAGCACCTGTTCGCCGGATAAAATGGCAAACTGCAGCTCACCTGTGGCGAGCAGCACGGCATTATCATTTTCCATACTATAGTCAATGCTTACTTCCAGTCCGGCATCGCGGAAAAACCCTTTTTCGATGCCCACATACAGGGGAGCAAATTGCACATTGGGGATATACCCCACCGGCAGCCTGACCCTGGTTAGCGGCAAGTCAGAGGCTGTCGGTAAATTCGTCGAAGAAGGCACCTGGGTGGTGCCAGGAGCTTCCGTCATTGGCGTTTCCACCGCTCTACCTGGGAGGGTGACTGTGCAACTCGTTAATAGGAATCCAAATATCACCAGCAATGCTGCTTTCTTTAACTTCATCTTCAACCCTCCCGGCGATGTTTTATTCACGTTCGGCTTTCCAGCGGGTGGAGCGTTTTTCTGCCAGCATGGCAAACCCGTAAAGAATCAGTGCCATCAAGATCAATGCAAATATCGATACGAACACCAGCGCTGTGTCATACTGTCCCCGCCCAACGTTAATCAGAAAGCCTAATCCTTTATCCGATCCCACAAACTCCCCCACAACGGCGCCAATCACGGAGAGCGTTGCGCCAATGCGCAGTCCTCCAAACAGCACCGGTAATGCGGAGGGAACCTCAAGAAAACGCAATCTCTGCCAGCGTGTCGCGCGCAGTGAAAACATCAGGTCGCGCAAGTTATCCGATACTGCCCGAAAACCGATCATGGTATTCACTAGAACAGGGAAGAAGACGATCAAAGCGCAGATGAGGATCTTTGAAAAAATCCCCGGTCCAAACCAGATCACCAGCAGGGGGGCGATTGCCACCATCGGGATCGCCTGGCTTGCGACCAGGTACGGAGAAAATATTTTTTCCATCAAGCGGGATTTTGCCAGTGAATACCCGATCAGCATGGCTAACACACTGCCCAGGCATAGCCCCAGGAGAACTTCGTAAAGTGTGATCGAAGCGTGATAGAGCAGCGTGCCATTTTCAATCGAAGCGATAAATTTATTCCACACACCTGAAGGCGTTGGCAGCAGAAAAGCGGGGGGCTTGTTCACCACCACCATCAACTGCCACGAGGCAAGGACAATCACAACCGATATCAGTACCAGCCAGCCGTTATGCCTTGCCAGCCACTCTAGCCTGGAAGGAGCGGGCTTGGGTTGGCGTATAGTCTTTTCTTGTGCTGCCTGGTCTGTTGGTGACAAAATAATAAGCCTCGATATTAACTCGGGGCTTATGAAAGCGCGCAAAGATTTCCGCGTTTTTCATTCTTCTTTCATCCGGACTTTACCGTCGACTCCGGAATTACACCGGATCATGCGCTTCCGCGCTCGTGGGTTATCACCACCGATCGAGAATTGGAACTCGCGTTCCTCACTCTGCCCCGAAGAATTGTTTTGTATTTGTGAGTATAGTCCTGCCTGTTTCTGGTGTCAAGCGGGAGTGTTCAGGTTTGCCTTGCTTGCAAGGGGTTTGGTACGCGTGTTTTCTTCGATGGCGATGACCACATTGATCAATTCTCCCAGTGCGAAGGTTAGCAATCCGGTTACCGACCCGATGAACATCAGCACCAATCCTAAAACGATCCCTGTCCATAACCCTGCACCATCTTGTGTCAATGGCAAGCCCAGTTGCGCCAGGGCAGAATCGGCGTTTCCCAGTACCAATGGAACAAAGACAAGCGCGATAACACCAACTGCCGCTTCGATCCCGCCGGCAATTTTCAAAAACAGCCCAATAAACCGCAATCCACGGAAGTGCCTGTTCATTCACCCTCCATTACGCAACGATAAAACTCATTATACTGCCGTATAAAATGTCAAATGCCCGGGTGAGGGGGGCACCCGGGCATATGACCTCAATATTTTAGCATAAGGTTCCCCAAAAAAGCAAGAGTGAGTTTTTAGAGATTCCTCAACATCACTTTACAAAATTGATAATTCCACTCACCGTAACAAAGCACCCCTTGAAAAAAACAACACGGAATCCTTATAATCATACTAATCATGGATACATTAATGAACTTGCCTTCGCAGCAAGCCAGCCGGGTTGCATCTTTTTCTTTGGCTTTCTGGTTACAAATGACATTAAACCAGTACAATAGACTTATCACCAGTATTTAAAATAATCGATGGGGGCATTAGGACCATGACGAGTGATGGCACTCTCGACCAAATCAATAGCACGCGGGTAATGATTAATTCCATTGAATTATCCGGGTCGCCGATTGCGCTTGTCAATGATGTTGGAAAGGTTCTGTTCTCCAATGCGCGCTGTGCAGAACAATTGGATATCTCTGCCGGGCAATACATTACCTTCAACCTGGAGCAGAACGGCATTCATAAATCCACAGAAGCGCCGAAGGCAACTGACGAAACAAACCCGCTCATCCCATATACTGCCATCCTCGAAATGGAATATGCCGAGGAACATTGTTTTCTCCTTATCCTGGCAGCCGTAAAGGCCGATCACCCCCCCTTCCTTGACCTGGTTGACCCCGAAATGAGCGCCCTGTATGAAAAAATACCCGGGGCATTATACCGCTCCCTGGGTGACGAGTTGCATACGATCACTCAAATCACCGGTGGGATACATGCTCTCATCGGTTTCCTGCCCGAAGACCTGGTTGATAACAAGAAAATCTCTTATCTCGCCCTGGTCCATCCTGAAGATCTCGATTCTTTCAAATCCGCATTGTCCGACGCCATCGAACAAGATAAAACTTTTGATATCGTCTATCGTCTGCGCCATTCCGATGGTGTGTTTCGCACTGTCCGCGACCAGGGTCGAGCACAAAAAGATTCGCAAGGGGTTGTTCAGTCCATTGAAGGCTGGTTGTTGCCGATCGCCAGCGAGAAAAAAGTGGAAGAAGAGTTGGCAGAAAGCGAAACCCGCTATCGCAACTTGATCGATGTGTCGCCGGATGCCGTGGTTTACACAGACGAAAACGGATTGATTAAACTCGCCAACAAGCAGTTTGCCAGGATGTTGGAGATTGAGGATGATGTTGATCTTACTGGTGTTAACGTCCTCCGTTTCCTTTCTGCTGATGAGGGTTTTCCCGCCGATCAGGATATCCTTAGCAAGTTAAGAGAAGACACAACCCACCGGGGTAATTACAGAGCGCAAACTCTCTCCGGCAACCTGATTCCTATTGAAATTAACAGCAGTGCCATTTTTTCCTTTGATGGCACCCGCATTGGTTATGTAGGCGTCATACGCGACATGAGTGACTGGGAGAAAACTCTCCAATCGCTCAAGTACAGTGAAGCCCAATACCGCGCCATCGTTGAAGATAACCCCGAAATGATCGTCCGGTTCACCCGCGGTGGAAAGGTCACTTTCGCCAACCAGGCTTATGCAAATTATTATTCCTTAAAGGTCGAAGACCTTATCGGCAACAATTTACAGGATGTGGTTCCTGAAGCTTCTCAACCTACGATCCAAATGATTCTAAAATTTGTAACCCCTGAGATGCAGCCCGCGGTGAAAGAGATCTCACTGCACAACGCGAATAATGACACCACCTGGATCCGATGGAAAACCAGGGCCATCCTCGATGAGAATGGGCAGTTAATCGAGTATCAATCTATTGGAGAAGACGTTACCTCCGAGAAGAAAGCCCTGCAGACCCACCGGCAATCAGAAATGTCCCTGCGCGGTTTAATGGAATCGATCAAGCTTCTGGCAATCATGATGGATTCGCAGGGCAGGGTTACTTTCTGTAATAGTCATTTTCTTGAAGTCACCGGATGGAGCAGGCAGGAAGTGCTGGGCGAGAACTGGATGGAGAAATTCGTACCTCCTGATGTGGCTTACCACTTAAAAAAGGTCTTGTTCGACAGCATGATCAACAGCAAAATTGCCCAACGCAACGACAATATGATCATTACCCGTAACGGCGAACTGCGTCTTATCTCGTGGCACAATACACTTTTGTTCAACGACCGCAGGATCGCTGAAGGGATTGCCAGTATCGGTGAGGATATCACTGAAAAATTCTATTCAGAAAAAACCCAGGAGGTGGTCTACAAGATCGCCCAGTCGTCACTTTCCGCCAGCAATCTGGACGAATTGTATTCCTCCATTCATAAAGCCCTGATGGGCTTGATGCCCGCACAAAATTTCTTTATTGCCCTTTACAATAAGGAATCAGACCTGATTTCATTCCCATATTACGTGGACGAATATGATCCATGTCCCGAGCCGCATAAACCGGATCGCGGGCTGACCGAATTTATCCTGCGCACCGGTCAGACACTTCTGGCTAACCCTGAGGTTTTCAACCTGCTCCTCGAAGAGGATGAGGCTGAATCCGTAGGAACGCCATGTGTAGATTGGTTGGGCGTTCCTCTGATCATCGACAATATCGTCATCGGGGCCATGGTCACCCAGAGTTATACCGAGGGCATTCGCTTTAAAAAACGCGATGAACAAATGCTCACCTTTGTCTCCACCCAGGTAGCCATGGCGATTGATCGCAAGCAATCAGAGCAGGCGTTGATCAACAGCCAGAGGAACAGTGAATTATTGGTGGAGGCTTCCACTGACGGAATTCTGCTGGAATCACTTGATGGCAGGATCCTGGACTCCAACAAAGTAGCCGAAACCATGTACGGCTATACTCACGAGGAGTTCCACAACCTGAATGTCAAAGACCTGGTTTCTCCGGGATTCCTGGCAGGCAAAGCGGATTATGTCGAATGGGAATTGGACCACAAGGAATTATTAACTGATATCCCCAATATCCGCAAAGATGGTTCAGTCTTCCCTGTTGAGGTGAGTACCAGGCTGGCAAACATTGAAAACCAAAAATACGCCGTCGCCTATGTCCGCGACATCACCGAGCGCAAAAAAGTTGAGCAGGCGATCCTGGAAAGCGAAGAGAAATTCCGCACACTGGCGCAAACCGCAGCCGCCGGAATTTTCATATACAAGGGTGGACCTTTCGTTTACGTGAATCCAATGTGGACAGAGATCACCGGCTATAGTGATGATGAACTCAGCAGGTTGAAATTCCCGGATCTTGTAACCACAAGCTCAAAAGATCTAGTACAAAAATATTACCAGGAACGCCTCCAAAACGACACGTCGCTCAAACGCTACGAGACTCAGATCCAGTCAAAATCAGGGCAAAATAAATGGGTCGATATAACCACCAGCGGGATTCTATACGAGGGCGAGCAAGCTTTCATTGGCACTGCGGTAGACATCACCGAGCGCAAGCAAAAAGAAAATGAGCTCGAGATGGTAGCCAAGATCAGTGAGGCTTTGCGTGTGGCCATGACCCGCGACGAAATCCGCCCTACTGTCTTACGTGAGGTGATGAATTTCCTTGAAATCGATGGCGCGCTCATTAGTACCATTGAGCGCGGGAAGGACCTTTCATACATTGACCGGGCTATGGGTTGCTGGGCACCCCTTGATATGGTTACGATGAAAGTCAGTGAAGGTCTTACCGGCTATATCATTGTTACAGGCAAGACTTATGTTAACAACCATGCCTCGCATGATCCTCATTTTGCATTTCCCGAGTTATTGACCAATCTATCCTCCATTGCCGGTGTACCCTTGATTACCAAGGGTGAAACCATTGGCGCGTTGTTGATTGGCTCAACCCATATTCTCAGTGACAATGAAATTCGCCTGTTGAAAACTATCGGGGATATGACAGCCAGCGCCATCCACCGTTCCGACCTTTATGAACAAACCAGCCTCCAGGCTCATGAACTCAAACAGGCATACGATGCCACGCTTGAGGGTTGGGCGCACGCGCTTGAGTTGCGTGATAAAGAAACCCAGGGTCACTCGCTGCGCATCGCCAACATGACCATTAAACTCGCCAAGCGCATGGGCTACAAAACTGAGGATTTGGAAAACGTGCGCCGCGGGGCATTGCTTCACGACATCGGTAAAATGGGTGTACCAGATACTGTTCTCCTTAAGCCCGGCAGCCTCTCCGAGGACGAGTGGACGCTGATGCAAAAACACCCGGTGTACGCCCGTGAAATGTTAGTTGACCTGCCTTACTTCAAAGACGCCATTGATATCCCGTATTGCCACCACGAGTGGTGGGACGGCACCGGTTATCCGCGCGGGTTAAAAACCACTGAGATCCCCCTGGTGGCGCGCATCTTCTCAATTGTGGATTCATGGGATGCGCTCATCAGCGACCGCCCGTACCGTAAGGCCTGGAGCAAACGCGATGCGCTTTCGCACATTATCGATCAATCCGGCAACCACTTTGACCCGGAAGTGGTAAACGCCTTTGTGCAAATGTTACGCGAAGAAAAATTGTAACCATTAAAAAACAGCCCTCAAACGAGGGCTGTTTGATTTTAACCTTGCTTAACTTTCTTCGATCTCAACTGTCAGAAGTTTTACCCCGGGGTATTCCGGTGCGGATGGATTTCGCGCAGGAATTGACATCAGCACATCCAAGCCTTTGATCACCTGCCCAAAAACCGTGTGTTTGTTATCCAACCACGGGGTAGCCACATGCGTGATGAAGAATTGAGAGCCGTTGGTATTGGGTCCGGAGTTTGCCATGGAAAGCACCCCCGCACCATTATGCCTGAGAGAACTGTGGAATTCGTCATTGAATTTATACCCGGGTCCCCCCATGCCGGTTCCGGTGGGGTCTCCCCCCTGTACCATGAAATCGTTAATCACACGGTGGAAGATGGTGTCGTTATAAAAACCATCCCGCGCCAGGAATACAAAATTATTCACAGTCTTTGGTACTTTGCTGGCGTATAAAGCACAAACAATATCACCCTTGTCGGTCTTGAAGGTGGCGGTGTAAGTTTTTTGGGGATCAATACCCATCTGAGGTGAGGTGGACCATTTCTTGGCGGCCATATCCATTAATATCCTTTCCAGATACCTTTATTTCGTTAAATTGTATCACAGGCTCACTTGCCTGCGGCGCAGCGCCTGGACTCCCCACGTGATCGCAAAAATCATCGTGCAGGTTAAGACGATCGCAGCTCCCGAGGCAATACTCAGGTAATAGGAAAGGAAAAGCCCCACCAACCCCGAAAATCCGGCGATTGTGCTGGCAAGCACCATCATCCTGGGCAGGCGGTTGGTCATCAATAAGGCGGTCGCGGCGGGGGTAACCAGCATCGCCACCATCAATGCCACACCAACAGTTTGCAGCGCCACCGCCACCGTGATGGCGATGAGGATCAACAACCCGGTATTGATCACCCTTACAGGCATGCGCAGTGTCGTTGCCAGGATCGGATCGAATGAGACTGTCAGGAATTCCTTGTAAAACGCAATGATTACCAATAACACCAGCGCGGTGAATATCCCTATTGTCCATAAATTCCCGGAGGTCACGCCCAGCACATCGCCGAATAGAAAATGGCTCAAATCCACCGCGTAACTGCGGACGGTGGAGATAAGCGCGATACCCAGCGCGAACATGCCGGCAAATACGATCCCAATGGCGGTATCTTCCTTGATGCGTGAATTCTTGCTGATCAGGCTGATCCCCAGTGAAGACAGCACGGAAGTCCCGAGTGCCCACCAGAAAAGGGTCTCCTTCGCTCCACCGCTCACCAGGTAACCCACTGCCACGCCCGGTAAGATGGTGTGCGCCAGCGCGTCACCGAAGAATGCCATCCCGCGCAGTACGATATACGTTCCCACCACCGCGCAAACCACTCCCACCAGTATGGCAGCGATCAAACCGCGCTGCATAAAGGCGTAAGTAAAGGGTTCCACCAGAAATGAAATGAGCGCTTCCATTAATTTTCCTCCCCATGGCAGCAGGAGTCATCCAATGCCATTACTTTTCCTTCGACATCCACAACCTTTAGCTTGCCGCCAAAAGCCCTGAGGAGTTTTTCGGTGGTCATCACTTCGCTGGCGTCGCCGAACCCAACCAGGCTGTGGTTGAGCAGCAGGATGCGGTCAAAATAATCAGCCGCCTGCGTCAGGTCATGCGTTGCCACCATCACCGTCACCTTTTGCTGATGCAGCACCTCCAGAAGTGCCAGCACTCCCTCCTGTGAGGGGGCGTCCAATCCCGCCAGTGGTTCATCCATCAGGATCAATTCGGCTTCCTGTGCAAGGGCGCGCGCGATGAACATGCGTTGCTGCTGACCTCCTGAAAGCTGGCTGATCTGCCTTTTCTCCAGGATCAGCATGTCTACTGTACCTAATGCCTCACGCACAGCTTCGTAGTCTGTCCGATGTGGGATGCTGAAAGGTTTCATTTTGGCGCTGCGACCCATCATCACCACGTCCGCCACGCTCACCGGGAAGTTCCAGTCCACCTGAGTGCGCTGAGGGATGTAGGCGATGCAGATGTGTTTACTCGGTCCGCCGCCGTAAATTTGCACCTCTCCGCTGGTGGGAGCCAGCACACCCGCCACCACCTTGAATAATGTGCTTTTCCCGGCGCCGTTGGGACCGACCACCGCCACCCGTTCTCCGGCGTGCAGGTGGAATGTCAGATCATCCAGTACCA
>CAZSGL010000079.1:0-10292 GCA_964606265.1 uncultured Anaerolinea sp.
ACCCGCGAATATCAGCTTGGAAGGCTGACGCCTTACCACTTGGCGATGCCCGCAACGAAACGAAATTATATCACAACAGGAACGGCTTCCAAACCAAAAAAACGAGAGGAGGCGTTAAATTATGCTTACAAAATCAAAAACGCAACAAATATGGACATTAGATTCGATTTATTTACAAGATGCCTACACCGACTTTATTCTTTCACGCAAGGCGATGATGTGCACCCCACAGACAATTCAGTTCTATGAATTTACATTAGGGAAAATCTTTGCTTGGCTAGAAAACAATGATGTCCATCAGCCAAATAAGATTACGAGTCGACACGTACGAGAATTGATGGTTGACAAAGGTTATAGTGAATCTTTTATCCATAATTATGCCCGGGTCATACGGGCTTTTGTCAGATTTCTTTTCAAAGAAAAATATGTTTTACAAACTGTAGAATTTGAAATGCCAAAGGTCGGGAAAAGGCGGTTGCTTGTTTATAAGAAAGATGAAGTGCAGCAGATAATCAACTCTTGTCAAACAAGACGAGATAAGGCCTTCATATTACTGATGGTTGATAGTGGATTAAGACAGGCTGAGGTGATTTCGTTAAATTGGGGCGATGGGGATATTTCAAGTGGTATCGTCAGGATTGAAAATGGCAAGGGTAGAAAAGCAAGGAGCGTGGTCATTGGTGCCCAAACACGCAAACAAAAAGTGGAGACAGGTTTACAACTTATGGTTTGCGGTCTTGGACAATGAGAATAAGTGAGCATGCAAACATCCACATTTCTGCACATGCGCTTAGACGAACATTTGCCACATGATCATTTCGAGCAGGAATGATTGTGATTCAACTCTAAGCATTTATGGGTCTTCAATCCTTGATATGACACGTCACTATTTTGAATTGCTTGATGAGGATTTAGTCTCAGCGCGTAAGGAACACGGACCAATTGATAGTATTTATAAATAAGCGAATAGTCACAAAATTACATGTTTCATTGATATCTTGGTTTTGAATCATTTTATAACCAAATGATGTATTATTTATGTAGGCATTTTCTTCCACAAGTGATAAATAATACTTTTTGTAAAAAAGGACATATGAAGGAGCGTATTATGAAAAACAAAAGGAATTTGATTCAAATTTCCCTTGTTATCGTCTGCTTGGTTATTGTGCAAATTGCTTGTGGCACAAGCACGTCTCAACAATTAGCCTCTGCGGTTCCCTCGCAATCAACCGATTCAAACGAATCACCTATTGCCACAAAAATCCCACCCACACAAACGCAATCTTCTTTACCACCCGAAGATTTGAAAATAACCGATTATGGTTTTGGGCAAGAGGGTAGAACAGTAGGCTATGGCTTTATTATTGAAAACCCAAATCAAGATTGGGGAATCGAATCTTCTCAATATCAAATTGCAGCCTATGATTCAGCAGGAGTAGTTGTTACGACCGATTCAGGGTACATAGAATTTGTTTTTCCAGGGCAAACAACTGGAAAGGCTGGTGAATTATATTTAGATGAAGGTGTGTTAGTTGACAAGATTGAGGTACAAATAAATTCCGGTGACCCAACAATTTCTAATTTATCAACTGATTTTATAGTTACTAATGAAGAATATTTTCCATCGGACTACTATTCGTATGCAATTGGTGAGGTGGCAAACCCTTTTGACAAATCTATAACAAATCTACGATTATCTGCAATTCTCTACGATGACAACATGAAAATAGTTGGTGGTGGCTATACCTATCTAAATTTCATTCCTGCCAATAGCAAAACAGGTGTCAAACTTACTGTGTCAGGGACAACGACAACTTCTAAAGTAAAAATCTACCCTGCTGTGTCTGGACTCTCATCCTTATTAGAAGGTGAAAATTACCCAGAAGGTTCATCCCCATTGAATATTTTAAAATCAGGATTTGGGCAAGATGGGGAATCAATAGGATTCGGGTTCATTATTCAAAACGATAATTCCAATTATGCGATTGAGAATTCGGAGTATCACATCACGCTATATTCTGGTGATGAAAAAGTTATTGGCACAGCTGAGGGATATATTGGTACTCTTCTTCCAAACGAAACTCTCGGGATTGGCGGTGATGCCTATCTCGTTAATAAACAAAGTGTAACGAAAATGGTTTTACAAATTCTGGATGGGGATTTTGTTACCTCAGAAATATTACCAACCTTTACATCTAAGAATGTAAATTTCTTGGCCAATGATTATTTCCCCAAAGTGACAGGGCAAATTGTAAATCCTTACGATAAACAAATAACTAATGTAAAAGTTTATGCCATTGCATATGATAAAGATGGAAATGTTATAGGCAGTGGTTTTACATACTTAGATTTCTTACCTGCTAATAGCACCGCGGCAGTTGACGTCACTTTGACAATTTCTGGTATCCCTGCGGCAGCCGAGTTGTATGCCACTCTTTCAAATCTATCAGATATTGAATAGGACAAATGAGTATTTATTATTGAATGATTCTTTTGAAGAATTCTGTCTCATTGATTAATGGGTTTTGTTGACGGCGACTGTATTAGTATTTACTTTGTAATTGTCTCTTGATGTTTACCCGTGGACACATCAAGAGACAATTTAATAACCCTTATGCGATGAGGATTATATCCTCTAGTCAAATTGTAGATGTAAGATATCAACATTTTTCATATTACAAGAAAGGGGACGGTTCAAAACCGTCCCCTACGAAAATATTACTTGATCTTGCAGTAACGCTCCACGCGCTGTTCGATAATCTTGAGGCTGTCCTGCCAGAAGGCTTTCTTACGGATGTCGATGCCAAAACGGGCAGCCAGGTCAGCCGCGTTGGCTTCACCGGTGCTGGATAGCAGGTTCATATAATCCTTGACGAAAGCGGCGCCACGTTTCTGGTAGATGGCATAAAGGCCTGTACCGAAGAGCAGCCCGAAAGCGTAGGGGTAGTTATAGAATGAGAGACCGGAGAAATAGTAATGCGGTTTCCAGGTCCACATCCACTTTTGCAGGTATTTCTCATCCAGCCCGTCGCCGTAAGTGTCTTTCTGCGCTTTTTCCATGATCTCGCACAGCTCATCCGCGTTCAACTCGGATTTCTCACGGCGTTCGAAGACTTCCTTCTCGAACAGGTAGCGCGAATAGATATCCACGATCACCTGGGAATCACCTATGAGTTGCGTCTCAAGGATGGCTAATTGCTCGGCTTCGGTTTTTGCCTGCTCGAGTGCGGCTGAAGAGACGATAGTTTCGCACATGATCGAAGCTGTCTCAGCCATTGTCATTGGGGTGTTTTTCTGCAGTTCGGTTTTGCCGGCTTTCACCATGCAATCGTTATGGAAACCATGTCCCAGCTCATGCGCCAAGGTGGATACCTGGTCGAGTGAACCATCGAAGTTGGAGAGGATGCGGCTTTCGCCGACACCCGGTACATCCATGCAGAAGGCTCCGCCGCGTTTACCATCGCGCTGCTCTGCGTCGATCCAATTGTGGTCAAAGGCGCGTTGGGCAAACTCTTTCAACTCAGGTGCAAAACCACCGAAGTGATTGAGGATGAAGGCTTTGGCTTCGTCATAACCGAAAGTCATCTTGCTCTCACCGGTGGGTCCGAAGAGGTTCCACCACTGTAGTTTCTTCACACCGTAGCGTGCCGCCTTGGCTTTGAAATACTTGCGGAACATGGGGAACGAATCTTTCATCGCGTCCATCATCGCATCCAGTGTTTCGCGATCGATGCGTGATGCGTCCAGCGAACTGTGTACAGCATCCACCCGTCCGCGGTGGCGGTTGAGAGTGTTGATTTCGCCTTTAACCCCGTTCATGGATGCTGCCAGGGCTTCCTTAACGGTCGGCCAGATCTTATTCTCCATTTCATAACCCCGACGGCGGGTATCTTCGTCCGGGTGGGAGCGCAGGTTGATCAACGCCGGCATGGGCAATTTCTGTACTTTGCCGTCAAGTTCAAATTCAGCGCTGAGCTGGGAGGTGACAGTTCCCTGCAGCTTGCCCCAGGCATTGGCACCGCTGAGGCTTAATTCCGCAGCCAGGGCTTCTTCCTTGGGAGACATCAAGTACTGGCTTTGTTCCGCGGCTTCCTTGAGGTAGAACGAGTGCGCCTGTGTGGTCGGGTTCGAACTGACAAAATCCGGCAGTCGCTTGGACACTTTACCGATCCAGGCGGTGGCCTGGGTGCCGAGTTGTTCAAGCTTGACTGCCACCATGTCGAATTCGCTCTCTTTTTTAAGCGCTTCTTTGTCATATGAATTGGTGGAGACGAAGGACTGGATGTAAGCACCCAGAGTGCCGGCTACCAGCAGGATGGCGTTAAAGCGGTCGATCAAGGTGGAAGCAGTTTCGGCAAGTAGTGCCGATTTGGCGGTTTCATCAGCCTTGGGGAGTGCAGTCTGGAAATAATCCTCCAATTCGGCGATCATTTTTTGCAGTTTCTTAAAATCGGCGTTGAACTTAATTGAAGATAGAGACGGATAAACGTTGGATAAATCCCAGTGTGGGGGGGTATTGGTGGTCATGGCAGCTCCTCATATAATATTTTGTGGGTTTATTATAAAACAAAAGATGTCCGGGTTTCGCCGGACACCGTGGTATGCAGGTTTTATTGAACAGGTATCTTCGGTGGCAATGTCTGCAACCGCATCCGTTTTTCTTTGGCTTTTGCGACCGTGGCAAGAATACGATAGGAGATCATAAACGCCAGGATGCCGCCAGTGATCCAATAGGTCAATTGCAGCCAGGCTGATGATGAATCTGTACCGGATACGATTGCGTGAAATAAAACTGAACAATAGGTAAGAAAGCTGCCAAAGTGAATTGCGCGCCACATTTTTTTTCCTATCGTTTTCCGGATATAAAAACTAATATCCAGGAGAGCCCAAATATACAGCGCCAACTGTCCGATACCCACAGCGACCGGTTTATAAGTCGTAGTAGAAAACGGGATCAGTACCTGCACCAGGCTGAAACCGATGTATTGATCTCCGAGCAGGATTAATCCATGGAAAATTCCGAATGCAAGACCAAGGATGCTGGTGTACTCGTGCAGTTCAATTGTGGATGGCAGCCCCGGCCAGAGTGCTCCAAGCTTGTTGGTGATCCCAGTACCGAGTAGCATTGAGAACCAAAGCAGGAAATATGCAACGACTGCGCTCCCTCGGGAGAGATACCAAAATGCGCTAACACTTGATCCGGTTAAAGAATCTGAGAGACCAGGCAGCCAATTAGGCAGTAAACTTACAGTGATCAAGGCAGACAGAAAAGCCACAAGCAAGATCAATGCAAAGTGCCCAAAACTGACCTGAGATTGCGGGTCTTCTGTAGTTATCGTATGATTGAGTTTTGAAGACATATCTCATTCCATTGTTTTTGAATAAAACCTGAGTTCCTGACAATTTTGCCATTTTCGAGCAACAACAGGTATTGAACATCCTGCTGCTGGTCAAGCCATTTTGTTCCTGCTTCACTGCCAAGGATTAACGCTGTTTTAACGTAAACCTCAGCGTGCATCACATTATCCGCCAGGACTGTGGCGGTGAGGACATCGGTATCCGCCGGATGGCGTGTGCGTGGGTCAATGATGTGATGCTGCCACAACGAATTGAATTTCCAACGCCTGTAATCCCTGCCGGAGGTCGCCAGCCCACCACTTGTGACCATCACCAGTTCGAGGACGTTTCCTATCTCAAATGGGTTGGCAACACCGATCGGCCACGCGCTTCCATCAGACCTGGGACCACTGATGGCAATATCACCACCGGCATCCACCAGTACGGGAGCAATTGGGCTGAGCCTGGTCATGGTTTGATGAGCTGCCCACCCTTTAGCGATGCCGCCAAAATCAAGTTGAGATCCAAAGGGGAGAGTCACTGTGCGGGCTCGGCGGTCGAACTTTATTGGATCGGTTGTCATTGGTCCAAGAAGATTTTGCCCGATTGTAAACCCATCCCGGGAACTTAACTCGTCAAAATCCATCGAGTAACCGGAGGCTAACAAATCGGGCAAGATCGTAGGAGTAACCAACCCGCCTGAGAGCGTTTCTGCCTCAAGCGCCGTTGTCAATACGCGGAAAAGTGTATTACTTAACTTTATTGCCACTCCAGGATGGCGGTTCAGAAGGCTCAATTCGCTGTTCAATCGAAACCTGCTCAAGGACTGTTCCCATTCTCCAAACCAACTCTCAGCCTTTTCAATTTCTGAAATGGCTGAAGGATCATGTGAGTCGGCTGCAATGAAGATTTTGGATCCCATTGCCTGGAAGGTAAACGTTTTCATTTCTTTGAAGATTGGGTAACTGTTATTGGGGCTGGTGCTGAACCGTTGCCCGGATTCAGGACTGCAGGTGAGGATGACCCTGCATTTGAGGAAGAAACTGTAACATTTACTTCCTTTAAGGTTGCAGGTGTTGAGGTGGGGTCAATTCTGCTCAATGAAGCGAGATCCACAACGATAAGGGGGGCAACAGTAGGCAGCGGATCAAGAACCTCAGTAGTTGGCGTGTTTACCAAATTTTGAGCATTTGCCTGCACAAGTTCTTTGTTGGCGAGTGCATTCCAGATCCCTATCGTACCGGCCAATGAACTGACCGCCATCAGGAATTTAAACGCACCAGGTACAAATCGTTTCTTACGTCGGGGTTGAGCTTTTTCCATTGAAAACCTCCGGATGACTATTAGTCATCGTCCATTTCTTCTTCATGTTCTTCTTCAGAATCTTCAGAATCATCAGAATAACCACCACTCGAGGGGAGTTGAATGGCAACGATCTGCCCGGTTGTGTCAACATAAACCAGGGTTCCATCAGAGAAACCAACAACGTAGACGGTTTTTCCATCCAAAGATGTGACATCGATGGAAACAACGTCACTTCGCCCCATGTAACTCGTTGCGATGTTGACTGCCTGGTCAGCATTGATCTGGGCAGCCTGGGCTTGCAGACCGTTGTACAGGATTTTGCCACTATCAGCATCGATGTAGATTTTTCCGTTGCCGTAGGTAACTTCAAACGCTGTTACGTTATTAAATATGACCAGTTCCGGGAGTTGATTGGGTAATACTCCAGCAATATTCATTGCCAGGGCAGCGGCTTGTTCCGCGGTAAACAAATACGGTGCATCTTCCTCGTCGTCTGATTCAGGCGTGACGTTTAACAATGCTTCAATCTGCTGGTTTGCCAGTTCGATTTTTGCATTGGCGTCGCTGATCAATTGTTGGTACTCTTGTTCCCGCAGATTTGTTGCTACTGGGGCAAGGGTCGGGCTTGGGGTGACTGCACTGTTGAGGGCATTCACATTCGTGACAACCCCAATTCCAATAGTGATAAGCACAGCAGCAATGAACACGGATGTAAGGATTATTGTTTTATTTTTCATATTGTTCCTTTCTATTCGCTAATGACTCAAGCATAATCAATGTAGATTGGAATTCGCCTTGTTTTCGCGTGCAGTTTTCCAATGAAATTCCAATCTACGGAAAAAATTTAAGGAACAAACAAGGCGAGTTGTATAATAAAAATAATGAAAATTTTGCTGATCGAAGATGATAAGCGCCTTGCCAGGCTGATAAAGAGTGTACTTGAAGAAGAAAAGTACACGCTTGATTTGCAGTATGATGGTGAACTGGGTTTGGAGCTGGCATTACGGGGCTTACATGACCTGGTCATTGTGGACTGGATGCTTCCCGGACGGGATGGCCCCTCCATTTGCCGGAAGATCAGGGCGGCGAAACAATCTGTACCAATACTGATGCTTACAGCCCGTGGACAGGTCGAAGATCGCGTGGCTGGACTGGAGAGCGGCGCGGATGACTACCTTGTAAAACCTTTTGATTTTGATGAATTGATCGCCCGCATCCGAGCCCTGAGCCGGAGATACACCCCTGGATCAGTGGATTCGGATGAACTGCGTATCGGTTCCATTGTGATGGACCTTAAAGCGCACACCCTGCGCAGAGCAGAGACCGCCATCGAATTGACCAAGCGCGAATGGGATATGCTTGAATTCTTTGTGCGTCATCCCAACAAGACTCTTTCGCGCACAGAGATCCTTGATTACGCGTGGTCCTATGATACCCAGGTGAAACCAGAACTTGTAGACGTTTATGTTTCTTACCTGCGTCAAAAACTGACGATTACAGGTAAAAAAGATCCGATCCAAACAGTAAGAGGCTTTGGCTATCTCATGGACGAAAAGAATGCTTAAGAAACTGCGCTGGCAACTGACGCTTCTCTATCTTTTTTCTTCGATCATTCTTTCCACTTTGATCGGTTGGGGTGCTTATTCTTTATTAAATTATTATTTCCAATCGGCAAATGACCAGGCGCTTAAATTGAAGATTGGGCTTTCTTTGATGGAGTATGAACTTCCGCTTCCAAAGGATGTGGAAATTGTTGTTGGCAACGCGGGGTTTAGTATCTCAGAAATCCCACAAAAAACGACCAACAATAATCCGGGGTTATTTGAAATTGATGAAGGTGAATCTTTGGAAGAACACCGCGTTGAGTTGGAAAGCTCGCTGGCAGACATCTACATTCTCCCATTGGTAATCAGAGGTGATCTGGTAACAGGTTTGAAAACTTTGCCCACGAATGCCGCCATCAATTTTGACGCCATTTCTTCAGCCAGGACAACCGGATTTGATTACCGTACAGTAATCTCACCAAAAGGAATTCCCGTGCGCTTGGTTACATACATCATCCAGGGGCAGGAATCAGACCAGGTTTTCCAGGCAGGCCGTTTCCTGGTTGAGCAACAGCAGGTTCTTCAACAGCTTTCGCGAACAATGATCATGGCTGCTGGATTGATCACTTTATTAATTGGGATCGCATCGTGGTTTTTAGCTGGTCGAACGATCAAACCATCCCAGGAAGCGTGGGATAAGCAGCAACTTTTTATCTCCAATGCCAGCCATGAATTGCGCGCACCGTTAACACTCATCCATGCCGGCGTGGAATTGAGCTTGCGCAAGGCGCGCGACCCCGAACTGCACGGTCTTTTAACAGACGTTTTAAACGATTCAGACTACATGAAAAAACTCATTGAGGACCTTTTATTATTATCCCGTTTGGATGCTCAATCATTAAAAATTGAACTTCAACCGATTCGGTTAACCGATTTTATACCAAACCTTACCCGGCAATTGAGGCGATTGGCAGAAAACCAGAGCGTTGTCATTGAAGAATCTATTGAATCTGTTATAGTAATGGCGGACCCCGTTAGATTAAAGCAATTGCTGCTAATTATCATGGATAATGCTTTACGTAATAGCCCATGTGACAACTCTGTGGTGATTGCTACTTCTTCACATGGAACAACGGCAGAAATCAGCATAACTGACCATGGCCAGGGAATAGCCAAGGTTGATCAGGAAAAAGTATTTGATCGTTTTTATAAAGCCGATGACCGCTCATCCCCGGAATACAGCGGGAGCGGATTGGGACTGTCAATTGCCAAGGGATTGATTGAGGCTCAAGGCGGACATATCAGTCTGAAAAGTTCTCCCGGGGATGGGACGATGGTTGTCATCGCCCTGCCATTGGTGCAGGAAAATTGATGAACCTGTTTGAGTTAAAACACGTATATCCTTTATAAGCTTAATGCAAAAGGAGAACTTATGGAAAACCCCAATTTGAATCAAGAGGTCATTCCCGTCAGCGGGTTCAGCGGAATTCAGTTCAAAGCTGTCGGTAAGATCCTGCTCAGCCAAGGTGCAACAGAGAGCTTAACCATCGAGGCGGACCCTGAAACGCGGTCTCACATTCACACCGAGGTCAAGGACGGCGTTCTGCGCATCACCCAGGATACTGATTGGAGAGATTGGACCGGATTCCGGCTGATCGACAGGGGCGTAACCACTTTTCACCTGGTGATGAAGGATATTAAAACCCTGGCGATTTCCGGAGTGGGAACGCTGGATTGCGCGGAGATCAAAGGTGATGCGCTCGCATTGAATATTTCAGGTCCCGGCACAATGACTATTGGCACGGTAAAACTCGACACTTTGACTGTGGATATTTCTGGTGTGGGATCAGTGGATGTTGCGGGTACCTGCATTGACTTAACGGTCAGCCTGAGCGGGGCAGCGAACTATAAGGGCTCGCGCTTGAGCAGTATGCGCTCTATTGTCAAGCTCAGCGGGGTGGGTAACGCCACGGTGTGGGCAAGCGAGAGCCTTGACGCCACCCTCAGCGGCGCAGGGGCTATCGAATACTACGGAGATGCCAAGGTCACTCAAAAAGTCTCTGGGTTGGGTGTGATAAAATATCTTGGAGCCCGCTAAACTGCAGG
>CAZSGL010000080.1:0-10231 GCA_964606265.1 uncultured Anaerolinea sp.
AACCTCAAAAAGTGAACGAGTGTCACTTTTTTTATTCGGGGTGATAAAATCAATCATGAATCTGCAGGAGGACATTATGAAAAAAATTGCTGTATTGACAAGCGGCGGAGACGCCCCCGGGATGAATGCTGCCATCCGTGCCGTGGTGAGAACCGGTGTGAACCATGGTTGGGATGTGTTGGGTGTGAGGGATGGATATGAAGGCTTAATCAATGGTATTTTTATACCATTGGGTACACGTGATGTTGGTGGGATCATCCAAAGGGGTGGTACCATCCTGGGAAGCGCACGCTGTGAGGAATTTAAAACCGATAAAGGGCAAATCCAAGCCATCCGGTCAATGAATGAAAGAGATGTGGATGGACTGGTCGTCATTGGCGGGAATGGCACGCAGACAGGTTCATTTGCCTTACACAAGCATGGATTTCCTGTTGTGGGTATTGCCTCCACTATCGATAATGACCTGGTAGGTTCGGATATTACCATCGGTGTGGATACTGCCCTAAATATCGCGCTTGAAGCCATAGACCGTCTGAAGATAACGGCATCGTCCCACAAACGGGCGTTCCTGATCGAGGTGATGGGGCGTAACTGTGGTTACCTGGCATTGATGGCTGGCATAGCGGGCGGCGCTGAATATGTGGTCTTGCCGGAATTCGAGTCTGAACCCGAAGAGATTGCCAATGTGCTCTCCAATGCCTACGAAAAAGGGAAAGCGCACGCCATAATTGTCGTTGCTGAAGGGGCAAAATATAATGCTAATGCGCTGGACGCTTATTTTAAGGATAACAGGGAGCGGTTAGGCTTTAGCATGAGAGTTACCATCCTGGGGCATACGCAACGAGGCGGAAACCCCGGCGCATTCGACCGCATTCTTGCAAGCAGACTAGGTGCTGCGGCGGTCGACCAATTAGCTGCAGGAAACTACGGCGTTCTGGTGGGGCAACAGAAGGGCGAGATCGTGGCAACTCCCCTGGAAGAAGTGGCTGGAAAATCAAAACCACTTGACAGGAGATTGTTCGAACTTCAGAAGATTTTGGATTAAAAGAAAAAGACCGCTTAAGTGCGGTCTTCTTTTTTCAGTTTCAAGTAGGCTTCGATAAACCCATCAAGATCGCCATCCAACACGGCCAGACTATTGCCGACCTCGTAATCAGTGCGGTGGTCCTTGACCATCTGGTAGGGATGCAAAACGTATGACCTGATCTGGCTACCCCATTCTGCTTTTTGGTATACCCCTCGGAGGTCAGCCAGGTGCTTATCTACTGCGACCTGTGCCAGGTCCAATAAACGAGCGCGCAAGACGCGCATGGCATTCTCACGGTTTTGCATCTGGGAGCGTTCATTCTGGCAGGAGACGACAAGCCCCGTTGGCAAGTGGATGATGCGTACTGCTGTGGAGTTCTTTTGAACACTTTGGCCACCTGCACCTGAAGATTTATACACTTCAATCCTCAAATCATCCGGGCTAATGGTCACAAGCGGATCTTCCTGCGCGGCTTCAGGGAGTACCTCTACCTGGGCAAATGAAGTATGCCTGCGGTGGGCTGAATCATATGGGGATAACCTCACCAGGCGATGGACACCCTTTTCAGCGCGCAGGTAACCATATGCAAAACTGCCGGTAACCATGATCGATACGGTTTTGATGCCGGCTTCTTCACCTTCAGTTTGATCAAGGATCTCTGTTTGGAACCCTCGGCGTTCACACCAACGCAGGTACATGCGTTCGAGCATGCCTGCCCAGTCCTGGGCATCGGTTCCGCCTTCACCAGTATTGATGGTGAGTATGGCGTTTCCGCGATCATACTTACCCCCCAATAAGGTTGCGAGGGAGAGTTTATCCAGTTGCGTGGAAATGGCCAAGGATTCCCGCTCAATTTCGTCCTGGAGTGCCGGATCATTTAGTTCGGAAAGCTCGATGGCATCCTTGATCTGCTGTTCCAGAACCGACCAAAGAGTGATCTCATCGCGCAATTCCGACATGTGCTTCATCAGGTTTTGTGCTTCACGCGGATCGTCCCAGAGATTGGGGGCTTCACTTTTTATCTGAAGTTCGTTAAGGTTGGATTGTTTGACCTTTAAGTCAAAGACGCTCCATGAGCGAATGCAAATTAGCCAGGTTTTCTCGAAGTGTATTAGTGGTTTCTTCCATTTATTCCTCTATTCAGTAGTTATTAGTATGCTGTCAACAAATTTTTCCGGATCAAAGACCTGTAAATCTTCAGGTTTCTCACCAAGCCCCACATATAGGATTGGTAGTTTCAATTCGCTTTGGATGGCGAAAGCCATCCCCCCGCGGGCTGAAGAATCCAGTTTAGTCAGGATGATACCAGTCACCTGAACCGCTTCCTGGAAAGCTTTAGCCTGGTGAAGCGCGTTTTGCCCGGTAGTTGCGTCCAACACAAGATAAACCGCATGTGGAGCCCCGGGGAGGGCTTTGCCGACAACCCGGTGAACTTTTTTCAGTTCTTCCATAAGGTTGTAACGGGTATGAAGTCGTCCAGCAGTATCAATAAGCACAATATCCAGTGAGCGGGCAACGGCAGCCTGAACAGCATCGTATGCCACTGCACCGGGGTCGCTATCAGGCTGACCGGCGATCACCGGAAGATCAAGGCGATCAGCCCACACCTGCAATTGATCAATGGCAGCCGCGCGGTAAGTATCAGCAGCCGCGAGAATGACTTTTAATCCATTGTCAGAAAAAATCTTGCCTAGCTTTGCTGCAGTGGTGGTCTTGCCTGAACCGTTGACGCCTACCAAGAGAATTACTGCTGGTTTATTGTTCTGGAAATCTTCTGGTCCGGGTGTGGTTAACCTGCTGAGGAGTTCAGTTCTCAGTAAACCCCGGAATTCTCCACTTTTGATGATGCCTATGTCGAAGACTCGTTTTTTTAATGAATCAATGACCAGATTGGTGGTTAAAACACCAAGATCTGATTGAATGAGTAATTCCTCAAGATCATCCCATGTGTGTTGGTTAATCTCAGAAGCGCCCACCATGGTCGCGATACGACCGAAGGTGGATTTACGCGTTCTTTCGAGGCTTTGCTTCCACTTTGAAAAAATATCAGACATAGGACAAAAATTATATCATGCGCACTTATTTACTGGACGGTTGACGCCAATTGACCACAGCCAGCATTGATATCCAATCCACGCCGTAAACGGATGGTACAGGGGATGCCATTTTTCACTAGGACCGCCTGGAAAGCCAGCGCTCTTTCGTGTGTGGTGGATTTACCCGTGAACTTCTTCGTTGGGTTTAATGGAATGATGTTGACATGACAGAGGATACCTTTAATGAGCCCGGCAAGCTCTCGCGCATTCTGCTCAAAATCGTTGACCTCCTGGATTAACGCCCATTCGAAAGTGATTCGACGATGAGTTGTTTCCACATAGTATCGACAGGCATCAATTAATTCCTTTATTGGATACTTACGGTTGACCGGAAGTAATGATGTTCGGTGTTCATCATTTGCAGCATGGAGACTGATTGCCAGGTTGACCTGGTTTTTTTCATCAGCAAAACGCCGGATCATGGGGACGATTCCCACAGTGGAGATTGTGAAGCGCCGGGCACCGAGATTAAACCCGAGGGGGTCATTAAGGCGGCGGATAGCCTCAAGCACGGCATCATAATTGTGGAATGGCTCTCCCATACCCATAACAACGATATTGGTTACAACCTGCCCATTGGATGCGAGTTCCCGTGCAAAAAAGAGAACTTGTTCCACGATTTCCCCACTGGACAAATTTCGCCCGAAACCCATTTGCCCTGTGGCGCAAAAAACACAACCCATGGCGCAGCCAGATTGTGAAGAAATGCACAGGGTGTTGCGATCATCATAACGCATGAGGACCGACTCAAGCATTTTACCGTCTGGCAACCGGAAGAGGGTTTTGATGGTCGTAGCGTCTTTTGAGGCAACGCGGGTAACGAGATCAAGGTGTGAGAATGAGAGGTCTGCGGACAAGCGGGTTCTTAATGCTTTTGAAAGTGTGGAAATCTGGTCTGGATTTGCAACCAAGTTTACATAGAGTGCCTTCCATATTTGGTCGGCGCGAAATGAAGGTTCTCCGGCGGATGCGATTAATTCACGAAGCTTATCGCGACTCAAATCATAAACAAATTCCTGCATCGAAGTGTCACTCATCGTACTAAATCAGCCAGTTCTGGCAGGATAAGATCGATTTTTGGCGTCCAACTTTCACCTTCTGCTGCTGTGGCAACACCGGATAAGACCAACGCTGTTTTACAGTGTACGGTTTGCCCGCCAAGGATATCGGTTTCCAACCTATCGCCGACAACCAGCGTGTTTTCAGGTGCACTCCCAAGGTTTTCCAATGCAAATTCGAACAATGCTGGAGAAGGTTTACCAGCGATTATAGCTTTAACATCGCAGGCTGCTTCAAGCGCGGCAAGGATCGAGCCAGCCCCGGGAATCAAACCTTCTGGGGTAGGGTAGGTTCTGTCCGGATTGGTGAAGTAAAATGGGGCACCCGCACGGATGAGGAGTGTGGCGCGTTTTAATTTATTGAAGTCAATGGCGCGATCCATACCACCGATGACGGCAAGTACATTTTCCTCAGCATGGTAGAAACCTGCATCCTTGAGGGCAGTGGATAAACCGACCTCACCGATTATGTATACAGGCCCACCATTTGGGAAGCGTTTCTTAAGCAAATGGGCAACCGCCATGGCTGAGTTGATGATCTGGTCTTTTGTTACCGCCACACCAAAAGAGGAAATCTTTTGGATGTACTGCTCAGGGGTTCGAGTACCATTATTGGTGGCAAGAACGACACGCAGATCCAACGCAGCAAAGCGATCGAAAATCCAGGGAAGGTCACCGATGGCAGCATTTTCCCGCCAGAGGACGCCATCCATATCCAGGATAAGCGCTTTAATTTCACCCAATTGGTTAATGAACATATACCCTCATAAAACAGACCGGATGATTTGTCACCCGGTCTGTGATGGTTACTTGGACTCGTGTGTGGGTGGTATCAAAACCTGATCAACCAACCCGTAGGCTACTGCAGCCTGGGCATCCATGTAGAAGTTGCGGTCGGTATCCCTTGCGATCGCATCCAGAGGCTGCCCGGTACTCTCAGAAAGGATACCCGCCAACCTGGCTTTGAGGCGCAGGATCTCGCGAGCCTGAATCTCGATATCTGAAGCCTGTCCTTCAGCGCCACCAAGAGGCTGGTGCATATGGATCGTAGCATGAGGAAGCGCATAACGCTTTCCTTTGGTTCCTGCGGCTAATAAGACGGTACCAAAGGACGCAGTGACACCCACGGCTACTGTGCTGATCTTGTTCGGGATCATTTTCATGGTGTCGTAGATCGCCAGACCAGCGTAGATCTGACCGCCGGGAGAATTGATATACATCTGGATATCAGAATCAGGGTCTTCGCGGCTGAGAACAAGCAACTGAGCAACAATCGCGTTGGCTACCTGGTCATCAATTGGAGTACCGACAAAAATGATACGCTCGCGGAAAAGAAGCGAGTAAATGTCGTAAGCACGTTCACCACGACCGGAAGATTCAACGACCATGGGCATGACAGATTTAAAATTGGGAATTTCCATTTTGTTCTCCTGTTATTGATAAAAGGATATTACTACTCCCCGGTTTTGACAACCTTTTTGGCGGGTTTCTTGACCGTTTTCGGCTTTATTTCTTCCACGTTAGCATCAACGTCAGCGGACGCATTTTTACTTTTGGCGATTTTGGATGCGGGTTTGGATTTCTTTTCTTCCACGACCGGCTCAGCAACTTTCTCTTCAACTTTACCGGTGGCGATATCTTTAAGTCGATTGAGCACCTGGCGATTTAAGACCCGGGAGGCGGCTTCCATGGCAACAGCATTGGCGACCCGTTCATTGCGAAGTTGTTTTTCAAGCTTCTTTAGATCAGTAGTCTGCTGCATTTCGCTGATCATTTGGGTGTATTCCTGCTGAAGGTCCGCGTTTTTGATCTCAACTTTTTCTTCCTTGGCTAATTTATCCAGGACAAGGGAGCGCTCGAGACGTTTCCTGGCAGCAGGTTTGATATCCTCTTCCAACCAGGCAGGTTTTTCTTTCTTAATGGTTTTCAGGTAAGTATCCAGTTCCATGCGCTGGTTGGCCAGGTCTTCTTTGATATGCTCTTCAACATGTTCCATTTCGTGTTCAAGCACCTGTGGTGGATACTTGATGGTGGCCTTTTTGATCAACATTTCGATCAATTCATCGAAATAGGTCTGTTCATACTCCGCTTTAGTACGATTCTCCAACTGTTGAACGATGGATTCACGCAATTTTTCAGCGTTTTCAAATTCCCCAACCGTTTGGGCAAAGGCATCATTGAATTCAGGGAGAGTGAGTGATTTGACATTCTCAACCTTCACGTGGAACTCTATCTCCTTGCTGCGCAGTTTATCGTATTTTGAGTCTGCGGGATAGGTGTACTTGATATTTTTCTCGTCGTTCTCCTTGAGCCCCTTAAGGTTTTCGCCAAAACCGGGATAGGGAAAGTCAACAACTTCGGGATCATTTTCACCTATAACGACCTGTAAGGGAGATTCCTTGAGGACTTCAGCCTTGTCATCCCCGGTTGGATTCACCAAGGTCGCATCAAGCTTCACGTAAACAAGATCTCCATCTTTTGCAGCGCGATCAACAGGTTCTGCAGTGGCATAACTTTTCTTCAAGCGATCGATAAATTGCTCGATTTCTTTTGCGGCAACTGGTTTTAATGTGTATTTCTTTTTCAATGATTTGTAATCACCGAGGTCAACTTCTGGTTCCAGGGGGATAACAAAAGTGAATTTGAGGGGATCGCCTTTATCAATATTTTCGAGGATTCCCGGAGCGGCAGGATTGACTTTGGCTTCATCCAGGATTTTGGGGTACTGGTCCTCGACCATGATCTCGATGGCTTCTTCTTCAATCATCGGTTCACCGTAGACGCGGACGATGACATCGTAGGGAGCTTTTCCCGGACGGAAGCCCGGAATTTTGCCTTTAGTAGCAATTTTACGGGCTGCCTGGTGTTTATATTTTTCAAGATCATTTGACTCAAATTCAGCGATGACTTTCATTTGGTGGTCATCTTGTGGTTGTGTTTCGATTTTCAATGGATTCACCTTTCTTGATTCATCCCAAAGTATGTGCTGGTGGGGAAAGAGGGACTTGAACCCTCACGCCTCGCGGCACATGATCCTAAGTTTGACGCGCTCGATATTATACCCCACTGCGCAAATACTTTTGTATGAATCAAGAAAGGTAAAATCATGTGAGGGCGTGACGACCTACTTTTTAGGTCATATAACCTATATTTTAGGTCGTTCAATATCCAAGTATCCTTACGATAACTACTCCGACAATTGACACCGCAATGACAATCCCGGAAAGAATCAGGATCGCCTTAACATCTTGTTTGTGGCGGTAATAGAGGGGCGTCATTCGATAACGGACAACTTAACCTTGTCCGCCTTGCTTACGTTGCAATCGACATAAACAGTGAAACTCGAAAACGCGCCTGGAGGTAAACTTGTAGAATCCAAGTAACCCCAATCCGATCCAATCTGGTTACCGTCACCGTCATAAACAGTTGCTTTAATTTTCAGGTATTCGTATGTATATCGGGTGGATGTATTCTTAACTTCCCCGGTGAATATCACGGAACCAATAGAGGACATCTTTTTGGCGCTCCACCCGTCTTGTATATCAACATCATTTGACGCAATGGGGCTCGGGGTGCTTGTCGGGCGCGGGGCTGTAATCTTTGGAGTTGCCGCGCTTGAACATCCCACAAGTAAAATGATAGCAAAAAGTAATATCAGTTTTCTCATCATACCCTCCAGAATAATCTTAAGTGTTCTCATTTAGACTATCAAAACCTATCAATTCGTAGTGGACGAATGTCATTATCATTAAGAGGAAAGTCATTTTTATTATGTGATGATATTCGCTAAACTATGAGTAATTTATTTGTATCCTTTACTTGTAGTCCCCAAATATAGAACAATCGTGCTATAATGTTATAGCCGTCACAGTAGAAAGGGGCTGCCAGTGGAAGTTTATTTTGAGGATTCATCGTTGTCGTTTGTTCTCACGTTGACACCGGAGTCATTCAGCCTTTCCAGAATCAAGGCGACTGATTCGGGCGAGTCATATTTGGAGCCGGATAATTTTATTTCGGATAAGACTGTGATAAGCGCTTCGCGGGTAGCAGGGGACAATAAAGCGAACGCCCGTTGAGTTTCAAGATCGGGTCTTTCGTACCCTAAAATATCCATAAGGCTGTAGTCATTCAGCACCACAGAGACATACCACGCGGTGTGATATGTCATATTTGATGCCTTACCTTCCATAAGTTGACTTAAAAATCCCCTGGAAAATTTTAATAATTGCGCGAACGCTGTTAGTGTCAGGCGTCCGCGCTTTTTTTGATAGTCCAGGTAATGTTGTTCAAACCAGTCTGCTAACAATCCTTTATTCACAAACCAATTGTAACCAATTTCCATATTCATTGAAATACCCTATTGACATTTGTTTAACAAGTGTCTATAATGATAGTAGATAACGAAATGAAAGTAACTAACCAACAGGAGGAATATGGAGAAAAACAAGACGGTAATTATCGGAGTAAGGATGACCCCGCTTGATCGGGCGCGCCTAGACGCTGAGGCAAAAGACGCCGGAACCGATTTGAGCAAGTGGGTACGCGTCAAGTTGGGGATCCCCGTCATTGGCAGCGTGAACAGCGAGACGGGCAAGGTGACTGGTGCATTCGAGGGAGCAATCAGCGATGTAAAGACATACGACCACGTTTTGTCTCCCGCAGAAATCGCCCGGGATTTTGAAGAGTCGATGGCGAAGCAAGGCAAGGTCGTGTTGGTTGATGGTGACGGCAATGGCATATCCATCCGAGAAGAATTGCAGAGGCGATAAATGGACGTTATCGTATTCGGCTTCATTCTGATGTTCTCCGTGCTGGCGTTGGCGGGATTAGTTGAAGCCGTACAAAAAATGTTGAAGAGGAGACAAACGAAATGACACGGCATATCGTTAGTATTGGTGAGGTCTACGGTCGATCCCTGGACAAAGGAAAAAAGCGCAATCCAGAAGCGGCATTTCTTCTGGAAGAAATAAACAATGAAATTGTCAAAGCCGAGCAACTGCAAGACGAAACATTTGGCAAGCATTTTATGCGAATGAACGATCCGGCTTGCCGCGAGTATGTAGATAAAACTCTCCGCCCTTTGTATTCCAAAAAATCCAGGGTCACCGACCAGATTCTTTGTGAGCATAAGCATACACACGAAGAAGGCGGTATCCGGCTTGGCTTCGGTGACGTGATCGATGACACACGGGAAGTTTGCGATGACTGCGGGAGTAAGGTTGGTTTTCACAATGTCAGTCTACCTAAAAACATCGTAGAAATTTTATAAGGGCGCGATAGGGGAGAGTTGTGGGTGACAAAAGGGTAAAGATGCCGACGAAACCATTAGAGATACCGAAGAAGTCAAACATCGCCAACGCCATAAACCAGGCGGCTGAATTCTTGAACTTAGCAATCACGGAGGAGAACCCGGTCAAAAAAGAACAGTATATGCAGACGGCTATCAGATGGCTACACATGACGGGGGTAATCTCGGTCATGCCGCCGTCAATCGAAAATATCAGACTTAGGAAATGAGGAGAAAAATGGACACAGGTTTAGCAGTACAGCAAAGCACGTTTTTATCCCCGGCAATAAATATGACGGGTGCAATGGAACGGTACAACGCAATGAATCAGTTTATCGCGGGCATATTGAAAGATGGTGTTGACTACGGTAAGGTTCCTGGAAGTGACAAGCCGACACTATTAAAGCCAGGTGCAGAAAAACTGGCATCGTTTTTCGGTTTATCCCCACACTTCAACCTTGACGAAAAGGTTGAGGATTGGACTGGTGAGAATCACGGCGGCGAACCGTTTTTCTACTACCGCTACAAATGCCAGTTATTCAAAGGCGAACTAATGATAGCAGAGGGTGAGGGTTCTTGCAACTCCTGGGAAAAGAAATATCGTTCTCCATTTGAAATGAGGACTTGCCCGGAAAGAGGTCAACCGTCCATTTTTAAGGGTAAGAACAACCCGGAATACTAGTTCTGGAATAAAAAGGGCGGTTGCGGTTCAACTTTCAAGCAGACTGATGACCGTTTAAATTCGGCGGGAATTGGTCAAACC
>CAZSGL010000081.1:0-10072 GCA_964606265.1 uncultured Anaerolinea sp.
AGGAAATCTTCAACATTCAGACCCAGATCGAGGTCGAGTTGGAGAAGGAGATTACCGATGCCGGATAATTATTTTGAGGAAGAGGAGTTCCAAAGCAAGTTCGATGGAAAAACCCTCAAGCGGATTCTTGGATTAACCAAACCGCACCTTAAGGCTGTGATCGGATTTTTGCTCACAATAGCCCTGGTGGCAGCATTGGATGCAGTCTTCACCAATATCAGCCGGCACATTGTGGACGATGGCATCGTTGCAAAAAACAAAAGTGTATTAATCAATTCACTGATTGTATATGGTGCTCTTATCCTGGTCCAGGCTGGCAGCGTCTTTCTGTTTATCTACCTGGCTGGCATCCTGGGTGAGCGAATTCGCTATGACTTGCGCAAGATGATGTTCAACCACCTTCAGGCACTTTCACTAAATTACTACAGCAAGACACCTGTCGGCTGGATCATGGCCAGGGTCACATCAGATTCGGAAAGGGTGGCGGATCTTGTGACCTGGGGTCTTGTGGATGTCACCTGGGGATTGATGAGCATAGTCATTTCGCTTGGATTCATGTTCTTCATCAAGTGGCAGTTGGCACTGATCGTTCTCGGCATACTCCCCATCCTTCTCTATGTTGCCTATCAATTCCGCAAGCGTATTATTGGAGAATATCGCAACGTTAGAAAATTCAATTCAAAAATCGTTGGCGCTTACAACGAAAATATTACCGGTGTACGTGTAATCAAGGCACTCGGTCGAGAAAAAGAGAACCTGGGGGAATTTAAAGGACTAACAAGCAGCATGTATCAGTCAGCATTTCGTGCTGCCTGGTTGAGTGCCTTATTCCTGCCGTCCGTGCAAATTATTTCTGCATTCGCGGTGGGAGCGGTGGTTTGGTATGGCGGTTTGCAAGCCAGCACCGGAGGAATGAGCATCGGAAGTATTCAGGCGTTTGTCTCCTACATCACCTTTATGATGTGGCCTGTCCAGGATATTGCCCGGGTTTTTGCTGAAATGCAGCAGGCGATTGCCTCTGCAGAACGAATGTTTTCACTGATCGATTCCAAACCGCAGATTGAAAACCGTCCCGAAGCCATTGACCCTGGCTCGATTAAAGGAGATATCATCTTCGACCACGTAAGCTTCAAATACGAGGATGATGATAAATCTGTTCTCACCAACTTCAACCTGCACGTAAAACGTGGTGAAACCATCGCACTTGTCGGCCCAACTGGCGGCGGCAAGTCAACCATCGTGAATTTACTCTGCAGGTTTTACGAACCCCGCGAAGGTAAGATCTATATTGGCGGGCGTGATTACACCAGTCTTTCTCTTCACGCCATTCAATCCCGCGTCGGTGTGGTGCTTCAAACACCGCATCTCTTTTCTGGCAGCATCCGCGAAAACTTGCGCTACGGCAGGTTGGATGCCACAGACGAGGAAATCGAAGATGCAGCCAGGGTTGTAGGCGCTTATGATTTCATCATCCGTTTTGAAAAGGGGTTTGAAACCGAAGTTGGCGAAGGTGGCAACCTTCTTTCTGTCGGACAAAAACAACTTATCAGCCTTGCCCGTGCAGTTCTGGCCAAACCTGAGATTTTTGTCATGGATGAAGCGACAAGTTCCGTCGACACATTGACAGAAGTGCTCATCCAAAAAGGAATGTCTTTGCTGCTGGATAATTGCACAAGTTTTGTCATTGCTCACCGCTTGTCAACGATTCGTAAAGCCGACCGAATCCTGGTTATTGAGGACGGCAGGATAGCCGAAGCCGGTACGCACGCAGAATTGTTACGCCTAAAAGGCAAGTATTACCAGTTGTATACCCGCCAGTTCCGTCACCAGATGGAAGCCCGGTTAAATGTTTTTGATCAGAAACCTTCCAGTGAGCAAGAAGCTCCTGCGTCAGCATTATAAAGAGACAAATTCGGTTATTATTTCTTACAAGGATAATTAACACTCAGGATGAACTCAACAAACGAACAAAGGAATCTGCAAAGAAACCAGAGACGCCAACGAAGTCCACTTAGCGATTACTTCGACAGAGTAGTCCGGATTGTTAAGGGATCTTTTTTAACCTTTGTACTTACCAAAGGGACAGAATCAGCAGCAGCCCTGGCATTCTATACTTTATTTTCTCTCTTCCCGCTCCTCCTGACAGTTTTTGCTGTGGGGTCATTCTTTGTTGATCAAAGCGTCATCCAACAGACACTAATCGACATTTTACCAACCATGATCCCGGTTTCTCAGGATTTCATTGTCACAAATGTGGAGCAGGTGTTCACTAACCGCGGCGCGGTCACGATACTGGCTTTTCTTGGATTGATCTGGTCTGGAACGGCAGTTTTTACTGTGATTATTCGCAATATTAATTCGGCCTGGCCTGAAGCAGCACCCCGAAGTTATCTCCGTATGCGGTTGTGGTCGATGGCAATCGTGGCTGCCCTGGCAATCTTATTGATCTTGTCCTCATTCACGATTACTTTTAAGAATTTACTTGTCAACCTGGGCTTGGGGCAGACAATTGAAGACTTGGGGACCTTTTTTTCAGCCGCATTATTCGTCACCGTCTTTCCCAATATCATCCGTATGGTAATCTTTTTTGGGTTGTATTATTGGACACCGCAAATAAAAGTGAAGAAAATGGCTGCACTGATTGTCGCTGTTGTTACAGTGATCATTTGGCAGTTAGTTTCCACCTTGTTTAGCTCTTACCTTGGTAGCGGTTTGGCAACGTATGAAATTATTTACGGATCGCTGGGTAAAATTGTGGTGCTTCTCTCCTGGATCTACTTCAGCGCCTATATTGTCCTCTGGGGCGCACACCTGACCTCGTCAATCGACAGGCATAGCAAATTATAGTGATTGGATTAACTAGCGATCATCTTTTTTAAAGCAGCAGGATCCTTAACGGTAAATTCCGTTCGTTTGATATCAATTAACCCCTCGTCAGAAAATTTGTGCAGAAATCTGCAAACCATCTCTCGAGTGGTGCCGATTCTAGCAGCCATTTCATCTAATGTCAGGTTTCGTTCAATCGGTGTACCAACTTCATCCTTCGAGATACCAATGAGGAATTTTGCCAGTCTAACGCCAACCGGCTGAAACGTCATTTCGCCCAGTTTTTCACTCGCCATTAATAACCTGTCTACCACCAGTCGGGTTAATTCCCAACTTGCTTTACCTTCCTCCAGAATAAATGGCAGCAAAGTATCTTTGTGCCACAGGTAAAGGATAATATCCTCCTGGGCAACAAGTGTCGCGGGCATAAAATGTTGTTCATCAAAGAAACTCAATCCCCAAAAAACGTCCCCCGGGTAGAAAGTGGTTGCCACCAGTGATCTTCCTTCTGGAGAATCCTTGATCGCATCGACAGTGCCAGAGTGAACAATGAGAAGGAAAGGCCACTTTTCCCCCTGACCTACCACCTGTTCTCCTTTTCGATACTTTTTCTGAATAGCCAGTTTCTCCAGCACGGCCAGCGTTTTTATTGGGAAGCTTGAGAAAACTGTAGATTCCTGGAATTGGTTTTGTAATGTTTTCAAGTGGACTCCATCCGGTATGTAATTAAATTATAGTAGAAACAGGCATCATTAACTTAACGCAATGATATTCTCGCGCAGATTTTGGATAATGGTGTAGACGTAAAGCGATTAATCGCAGGTGCTCCGTCAGGAAAATCCACTATCGAAAAGGAGATTGAATAATGAAGAATTTCAAGCTGGGCGGGATTTTGAGCGTTCTGGCAGCACTGATCGGTGTATTCGGGCATTTCATATTGTTTTTCCAATGGTATCAAATTGGCATGCACGCGGAATCGGCTGAACCCGGGTGTGAAATTCTGTTGAAATATATACACCCATTTTTAACAGACCTGGGTCTATTGGCTGCAGCTCTGTTCGCGGTGAGCGCATTTGGGTATTTTACGAAGCAGAAGTGGGCTAGCCTGCTGGCCGTGATCGGAATTGTATTGGCGTTGTTGGGCAGTTTCTTTGTAAATATTCCTTTCATGGCGGCGGACCTGCCTCCGGTATACATGGCTTTATTCCTTCCATATTTGCTGATCTATTTCGGATTGTGTGTTTTTGTAGAAAAGGTCTCCTGGAAACGCACACTCGTTGCCCTAGCAACGGGGGTTGCCTACATTTTCTGTTGGATGAACGGCGTATCTTCAACCAGCCGCATCATCACTTCAGGTGCTGATATATTCGTACTGGTTCAGCGCTTGCATTGGGTGGCGATGATTGGATGGGCTGTGGTGACCGGGTTTATCTTGTTAAGACCAAAACCCTGGATACGCCCAGTGGTATACACTGCTGCCGTGATTGAGTTGATAGTGGGTATCCCGCTCACTGTTGTCACCATGCAGGACCTGGGAAGGTTTTCATTATTCGCGCTCGCCCCAATTGCTTCATTTGGTCTACTCATCCTGTTTCTCATCCCCAAATTCTGGAGGAAATGGGTGGAGGTTGAATCAGACTAACAAGCAATTGTCGAATATTTTTTGACATCAGGTACTTCATACCGTTTGTAATCATAATTAGAAAACTGGCTATTCCAAAAAATTGGAACGGTCAGTTTTTCTTTATCATGTATTCAGTGGTGCTGACCTTAATCTTAATGAACAATTCGTTCTCCCGGAATAAGTCAGAGATTTCTATCCTGCTCTAGACAGGTTTAAGGTGTAAAATTTGTCTTTGTTGGCAAACTGAAATTTCCCAATTCTCTAACTTTGCATTCTCTACACAAGAAGGAAAGAAGGAAAAAATAAATATGGCTAATAGTGATGGCAATCAAAGGACATCAATCAGAATAAAGGCTCTCCCTTTATTTATAGCTTTAGTCCTCATTTTCTTATTATCAGCATGTTCTGGCAATCAACCTGGTCTCACAAACCCAGCGGTCGATCAGGCTACCGCAACACTTATCACCCTGAACACTGCCGTTCCCACTGTTGCCGTCCCAACGGCTACCATCTTACCGCCAACGCCTACTGTAACCGCGGTTCCTGAGCTGACCATCGGGTCCACGCGAGTCTCGGAAATTGATGGCATGGAGCAAGTTTTTGTGCCGGCAGGGGATTTCCTGATGGGGACTAATGATGTCGAAGCAAAAAGGAGCGAAGAAGGAGGGCGAGCCTACCCGGAGGTCCCCCAACATACCGTTTATCTGGATTCTTATTGGATCGATAAGTACGAAGTGACAAACAGTCAATACGCTCTATGCTTGGCAGCAGGAGTTTGCACAGAACCTCACCGCATTGCCAGTTTTTCCTACCCTGATTACTTTACCAATCCAACTTATGCCAATTACCCGGTAGTTTGGTTGAGTTGGTTCCAGGCGCGGGATTACTGCACCTGGGCTGGAAGACGACTTCCGACTGAAGCCGAATGGGAGAAAGCTGCCCGAGGTACCGATGGGCGCAAATATCCCTGGGGAAATGAAGAATTGACCGGTGAACGGGCTAACTTCTGCGATGTTAACTGTACCCGTACTATTGCCAATCCTCTCTGGGACGATGGTTACGCTGACACCGCTCCAGTCGGCAATTACCCTGCCGGCATCAGCCCCTATGGCGCACTGGACATGTCTGGCAACGTGTGGGAATGGACCAGCACACTTCCAGCTCCATATCCGTATGATGCCACGGATGGTCGCGAGGACCCCAATATCATAGGTGAGCGTGTTTGGCGCTCCAGTCCGTTCAGTAATGGCTTCTGGTGGATGCGTTCTTCCATCCGCTACCGCGCCCTGGATTATTATTCATGGTATGTACTCGGTGTCCGCTGTGCTGCAGCTCCAGAGAAATAGAATAAATCAGTCTCGCTATTATATAAATTCAGGTACTTGACGCTGATAAGTTACAGTGGCTCAGGTTGATTTAATTGCCGAGTTGTTTTTACACGAATCTATAATTTACCAAACTAATTCAAGGGATAGGTCACATGCGCATACTTTTTATTTCTCATAATTTCATCCCACAGCCGACAAGTGAAGGTTCAGCCATTCATATCTGGACGATCATCAATGCAATGCGTGAGTGCGGGCACCGGGTGGATATGCTGGTATATGGCGTATCAGACTACTCTGTTGATTCCGGTTGGAGGAATCCTCATAAGGAAAATCTGGTCAAAGCGCTGGAATCCGCTGGATTTATTGTTCACATTCTGCCTAAAAAGACCCCGCCTGCAATCCAAAAGAAAGGCGGGCTGGCAGGTTCCATAATCAATGCAGTGAAGCGCTTAATTTCACCCGAACCCATTGATTATTACGAAGGGCCGCTCTACCATGAAGAGATTCAAGCATATGCAAATTCAATCAGCGCTGACGCTGTTGTCGCCTATTCATTTGAGGCTGTTTCTGCGGCGTGCGCGGCGATAAGAGGAATTCCGATTGCCGCCAGCACTGTAGATCTGGATCATGTGGTCAGAGTTTTAAGGAAACCAAAATTGAATTCATTCACTCCAAAAGCGGTCATCAAAAACCTTTTCGAGCGATTGATGCTTTCCCACCTCTCCGCAGTGGAGGTCCGCCTGCTGAACAATTGCGACCTGGTTTACAGCCATGCTGCCCAGCACTGCCGTTGGCTCCAGGAACATGGTGTGAAAAAAGCAGTTTATTTACCCGTCGCAGTGCCCGATAACGCCCTGAGGCTAATTGTGAAACCAAAGGATAGTAATGATCCGTTGCGCATCATCATGGTAGGTGCTGTGACCGCGACCGCAACCCGCATGGGACTGCGCTTCTTAACTGATCACATTCTGCCCGAATTGGACACACTTTGGCAAAAGAACAGGGGGTTTGAACTGCAAATCTTCGGCAGCGGAAAACTGGATGATAAGACCAGGAAGAATATGGATTTTGAATGGATAAGGATTATGGGATATGCTGAGGATATCGGCACGGAGTTCTATAATTCTGATATTCTGCTTGTCCCCACACCAGATAACGTTGGATTTCGTACCCGCATCTCTGAGGGATTTTCGTATGGGTGTTGCGTTGTAACGCATGTTGCCAACACTCTCGGTATGCCAGAATTGAGAGACGGGGAGAACAGTCTAATCTGTAACACAGGTCGTGATTTTTCTACGGCTATCTCGAATTGCCTGGATTCTCTTGAATTGCGGCAGAGACTTTCAGCAGCAGCTCGTCGCACATTTGAGGAAAAATTGAACGGCACGAAAGGTGCGAAAAAAATGGTAGCCGCAATTGAGGCAGCGGTAGCAAAGCAAAAAAACATATAACCCTGTAATTCTCGGTTGTTGCTCTCACCACGATTTCGTGCTCGACGTCTGCTGCGCTTCTTGTCCAGAGTGATAAAAATATCTGCATTCATAGAATAAATGAAAAATAAATAGAGACAGATGCGGGTTTTAAAGTACTTCAATGTCAATTTGATTATAAGTTGGCAAGAAAATAAGAATTTTCAAAAGAACATCCATCAGGTGATGGATGTTCTTTTAATATTTATCCTCCGGTTTAAAATCAAAATGCGGTAGGTATGGAACTTAAACTATTAAAGTGCAGATGGAATTCTTCTGCCTTTTACTTTACGCAGCTTGGTTCGACTTCGACAAGACTTGTCTCAGCATTATTCAATGATTGCCGATAATACGAATGATCAGGTAGCATTGGCAGATTAGCGCCCAGGTAATAATTGAAGATCAGCCGAAAAGTGTTCACAGGAGTGATTGTTGGATAAACCAGATCCTTCCCTCCATCAGGTAAGTAATAGGCATTTAGAATCTTTACCCGATCCTCTCCCTGGTAAACAATGCTGTGGTCTCCCTGAATAATGATGACCGGGTCTGGATCAGATTTTGAGATCAGATTCTTGACAATTTGAATCAGTTGCTCATTCGAAAAACGGATTTGGTCTATGTAAGCCTCAGGACTGTCTACAAAAGACTCCCTCATGCTTCCATCCGGATTGAAAACAAACGGTTGATGGGTGAATAACAAATGAGCATAAACGAATTTTCTTTCCTTCAGTTTTGGCAACTCTTTTATTTTTTCCAGATCAAATTGGTATTGCAAATAGAGTTTATTTTCACGTGCGTAATACTGTGTGGCGCGTGGATTGAATATTCGAATTAGGAAATCGGGAAGAAAATCGAATTTTGTTGGATCCTTTTCTTGGCTTCCAATCGGGATTTGCAATAATGTCGTCTTAAAAAACAAATCTTGGAAATTGATTGATTCAATCTTGTCATAAAATGGTTGGGATTGATCTATATCATAATAAATGTCTGAATCATCAATATTAATTAATGGGTATACATTCTTGAAAGTGACAATCTTATATCCCAACTCTCTAAACTTCTCGACCACGAGGTTTGATTGGATAAATCCAAGGTCCACCTCGTCTTCAGGTTCAAGTGGAATATCAGAAAACGAGATGCCAATTTGTTCGAAATAATTCATGTTAAGAGAACTGCTAATGGAAAATTGAGTTCCTTCGTAATTACTCAAAGTGCAGTTTGGAACTACAAAGCCCAAGGCTGTTAATTCATCAATAAACTCGGAGTTGTCAAATCCATAATTATTTAACAACAGGTCCTGACGGGAATATGCATCCATAACAATGTAGTACACGTCTCTTGTCTCGAATACGTCGATTTGCTGTGAAGCCGTCATTTCACTTTCCTGAGGGAAAGAGTTTTTGTTACTATTCTGCATTACCAATTGGATTCCAGCCTGGACAAATGAAAAAGCAAAAAGAAAAAGGGTAATTAGATTTACATATAAATTTGCCTCTGTGAATTTCTTTTTCGATTTCAGGATTAACAAGAAAAAAATAGTAAAAATAATCGCTGCTGCGAGGAGTAAATAGCGGTGTCGACCAATGACAAATCCAAATAGTTCCTTGTCAATTATGAGGTTGTAGATATGACCGTATGAAAAGAACAAGAGCAAAGCCAGGCTGCTTGCAAGTCCAGCCTTTGGCCAATTCCTTAATATTATTATAAAAAACAACAGAATTAAAAAGGTAAGGACTAATGTAATAATCAGAACCCGGAATAAACTAAAGAAAGGTGTCTGATTGGAATTGACCACCCATAAACTCAAAACCGCATAAAGGGAGAGTAAAAATGGTGAAATTGGTAATCTTCGAAATGATTTCATCAATACGCCTTATGTAAACTGTTAACACTAATTATAAACAATGCCAAAAGGCTGGAACCGCCTGTAAAGTAATAATCCTTCTATTTACAAAAACTGGTCTTGTGTTACGGTTTACACCTTTTCACGTGGCGATCGTACCAATACCCTATAAAGTAATATATACCTTTCTTGGAGGAAGGGTGTTGGAATTTTTTGATTCTACGCAACGCCATTAAAGCAATGTACATAAAGGAAAATCACGTTGACCGGTGGACAGACAGCGTGAAAATATTTTTGTACCTCGATGATTTTTAATTCCATAATCAGGATTCTACTTACATTTAGGGTGTACAAGATACCGTGTAACCTGGTTGGTAACATACATGATTACCGAAATGCACAAAATATGGCTTAGGGAACTCCACATTATTAGTTTATTAGAGCTAAACTCACTTTATCGTTTGCGTTTCAATACACAATATTAATTAACAGACGCTGGTTCTAATTGAATTGGAGTCCAAAACTCATAAGGATACTTCCACTGGTCCCAGGGCAAGTTGCATTCGTACCATTCACCAAGGATCACTGGAGTATAACTCTTGGGATCCGCTGGATCAACTCCATAGTATGCACCTCCACCAGTTCCTCCGACGATAAAACCATCATGCATTCCCAGTTTAGGATTTGGTAGGAAACCTAAAACGATGATCGGTCTGGGATAATCGAGCACACCAACCTGTATGATGTAAACATCTTTTCCTTCAAATTTACGGTATCCAATCCCAAGTACCACACCCTCTATCATGAACCTTTTCCCTTCATAACTACTTGGATTGCCATAAAGGTCCGCAGGAGAAATCAGAGGATAGGTTTTCTTTTCTTCGGTAACTGTGGTCTCACCAGCAAATTCTACGGTTGCACTGGAGGAGAAAGTTGGCGTTGGGGGTACCTGTGTGTTGCTAGACGCGGGAGAATTCTCAGG
>CAZSGL010000082.1:0-9900 GCA_964606265.1 uncultured Anaerolinea sp.
TTAATTGGATGGTAGACACGGCTAAAAAGAATAAGATCGCCGTCCAGATGGAAGTCCTTGATGTGGGATCCACGGATGCGCGCACGATGCAGATCGCTCGATCCGGTATGCTGGCTGGCGCCCTCTCCATCCCCTGCCGCTATGTGCATTCTCCTTCGGAATTAGCCGACCTGGATGACATCTCGCAGACCGTCAAACTATTGACCGCGCTGTTAAGTGAGGGTATCCAGTTATAATGTACCCTGTGGTACCCAAACGGAAGTTTGCAGTAAGCGTATTTTTTTCTACACTCCTGGTGGTCTTGTTGATAGCGGGGTGTGAAGCCATCGGCAAGGTCGAATCTTTGTTAGGCATTACTGATCCACCGCCAATTATGACCGCGATTTCCACCATTGAGACCGTCCAACCTCCATCCCAGACAGCTCCCCCCGAGAAGGAAAGGGAATTGACCCTTATCCTGTGGGTTCCACCGCAATTCGCCCCCGCCGAGGATAACCCGGGTGGAACAGCGCTCAGCGAGCGCCTGGCGTTATTTGAGCAGGAGAATCCCGGACTAAAGGTGGAAGTGCGCGTGAAAAGCCTGGAGGGCACCGGAAGCCTGTTGGCATCACTAGCTGCGACCACCGCGGCTGCACCTGAAGCCTTACCGGGGCTGGTGCTGCTCAACCGCACGGATTTTGAAACCGCGGCATTAAAAGGATTAATCTTCCCGATTGCCAGCCGCGCAGTTGAATACAATAATCCGGATTACTTTCCATTTATTGTGGATTTCACCTCCTTCCAGGGTATTCAGTACGGTTTGCCGCTCTTTTTCGACCCCATGGTGATGGCATATAACTCCAGATTAATCGCGTATCCACCCAGGACATGGTCTGAACTACTCACCCAGGGTGACGTGGTGCTTTTCAATTTAAATGACCCCAAAGCTCCAGTTCCTTTTGCAGTTTATCTTTCAACAGGTGGCGTATTGCAAACTGAAGATGGTGACCCTGTTTTAGAACCCGACCCTCTCACCAGGACTTACCAATTCTTATTCAACGCAGCAAATTCTGATGTCTTTCCGGCATGGCTGCCGGACCTGCAATCGGATAATGATACCTGGGACGCCTATACCAAGGGTCAAGGAGTGTATGCCCTCGTCTGGTCGTCCCAGGCTCTGCGCAATTCCGCAGATAACACCACCATCACAACCATCCCCGCAAGCCCAACTTACCCGGTCTCGCTTGTGGACGGGTGGATGCTGTGTATCACCAACCCGACTGCCGAACGCTCAAAATACGACCTGCTGCTGGCGGATTACCTGTTGGAAGCGGAATTCCTGGCGCGTTGGTCAGAATCTGCCGGTTATCTTCCGGCGCAGCGCTCGGTCCTGGCGATGTGGACTGATCAAAGCGTGGCTGAAACACTGACTCTCGCAGCAGATCAACCAGTTACTGTTCTGCCTAATGAAGCGCAACAGTTGCTTGGATCAATCCTCAATCAATACGCCATCAGCCTGGTGCGCGGGCAAACGAGCCCGATGCAAGCTGTAGCGGATACCCTTACAAACCTGGAAAACCAGTAGAAAGGTTCATGATGAAATTTATACGGGATCTGACCAATTTACTGAAGAAGGACGCAGACCTAACCGGAAGGTTAGCACTTATCATCGGGATCACGGCGGTGCTCGCCCTGGCGATATACCTTAGCGGTCCAAAACCGACCTATGAAGAGTCACTCACCCCAACGCCCATTCCGGCCAACACTGGATCCATCACGGATACGAATACTGTGGAATTTCCATTTGACCGGCCGTCATCAGAATACGCGCAAACCACTGGTGTGTCTGTGGGGGTTATCGCTGTGGTTGCGATCCTGTTAATTGGCACGACACTGGAATTGGTTAGGGACAATACAAAAAAACGTTCTGGTAAATAATTCCTTCAGTTCAATAACATTTCCAAATAACTGTCAGCGATATCCTGGATGTTGAAATTTAATTCTGCATGCACCCTGGCATGTTTTGAATAAAGGTTCTGGTTGCTGATCACTTTTTGGGCAGCGTCAGCGAGAGAGTGGATATCGGGATTGTCCAGTTGCCACACGTCACCACCGTAAGGCGCGATTTCTCCCGTCCCTGAAAACACAAGTTCCTTGAGCGCGCCAGTATCATAGCCCACTACTGGCAGTCCACAAGCCATGGCTTCGATGACGGAATTTGGACAGGCTGCATTGATGTCGGTGGACAATAACACATGCGCCGAGCGATCCAACTCAGGGATATCCTCCCGCCTGACGATACCCTTCCAAATCACGGGGACATCCAGCCTGTTAATACGCTCAATCAATGCTGGCGGAACGTTTCCGGCAACCATCAATTCCACCGTCTTTTGCAGCCGGGTAGCCAGAAGTTTGACACACGCTGCAGCAGACTCAAGGCCTTGCTCGTAACCCCCGCCAAGATTCCCTTCTACGATCAGAATCCTATAGCGGTCATCGGGTTTTTGCCCAGACCCATACGGCGAATACTCCGCCAGATCAACCCCGTTATAGACCACGGTTGTTTTTGCCTTAACAGCCCCGCGTTCGCGTTCCCACCAATCCCGGCTGAATTCGCTCTGGTAGACAATCCCGTCTGCGGATTTCCGTATCATAGCCAGAATGGTATTGTTTATCTCTGCGCGCAGGAAGTGTTTTAACCCGGTATTGCGTTTGCGGTGGATCCAGTTCATGCCATTCAGACGCTGGACGACACGAAGCCCGTGCCGTTGAGCCGCACGTAACTGGCGGATGTTCCTTGTCCCGCCGATGACAAGGACGGCATAGTTTGTGGGGTCCATTACATCGTGCGAGACGCGATAACCCCGCTCACCAAGCACGCGGGTTAACCTGGACTGGAAGGAAGCTGGTCCGCCTAATCCGGGCCGATGGGGTACGATGCAAATGGTATTGTTCATCATTCCCGGCTAATTTCTGTAATCGAGGATTGCCTGCACGATGCGTTCGGCAGCGTGACCATCACCGAAGGGATTGGCTGCATGCGCCATTTTTGACCACGCAGCGGCATCATCCAATAAATGGGAGGTTTCGGAAATGATCGTTTCCGTGTCCGTCCCCACCAGCTTGAGTACACCCGCTGTAACGCCTTCGGGGCGTTCGGTTTTTTCACGCAGCACCAGAGTGGGTTTACCCAAACCAGTGGCTTCTTCCTGGATGCCACCGGAATCAGTTAGGACAACCGTGGCGGCCTTTAGCAAATGCACCATTGGCAGATAATCTACTGGTGGAAGCAGGGTTAAGTTGGGTAATCCGTTTAATAGTCGGTTGACTGGTTGCTGGATTTGCGGATTCAGATGGACCGGGTAGACAAAATGCGTATCCTGGCTGTATTTGTTTGCCAAAGTTTTTAGAGCGGAACATACGTTCTCGATTGGAGCACCAAAGTTCTCGCGGCGGTGCGCGGTGATCACTACGAGGCGTTTGTTCCCCTGGGCAACACCCCACTGCTGCAACCACTTTTCCACTTCGGCAGGCGCGGGTTGATCGGAGATCTGATTGAGCGCGTCTATGACCGTGTTCCCCGTAACCAGGATCTGGTCACCCGGAATCCCTTCGCTGAGCAAATTATTCCGGCTCAATTCTGTTGGCGCAAAATGCAGGTCTGCCAATATGCTGGTGAGACGGCGGTTAATCTCCTCCGGGAAGGGTTGGTGTTTGTCACCAGTGCGCAGACCGGCTTCAACGTGCCCCACACGAATGCTGCGGTAGAACGCTGCCAGGGCAGCCGTCATCACGGTGGTGGTGTCACCCTGCACCAGGATCCAGTCCGGTTTCTCTGTATCAAGTATCGGGATGAGGTCGGTGAGGATTTGAGCGGTCAGATCGGGCAGCGCCTGGTTGGGACGCATGATATCCAGGTCAATGTCCGGGACAATGTGAAAAAGTCTTAGTACCTGGTCCAACATCTCACGGTGCTGAGCGGTGACGCACACCCGTGTGATCAGCTCAGGTGTTGCCTTTAGCTGTTGTATCACCGGTGCCAGTTTTACGGCTTCGGGTCTGGTTCCAAAGATCACAAGGATTTTCCGCGGAGTTTTCATTGGATATTTTTTCCGTCCCCGAGCCGATAGTACTTGAAACCAGCATCCTGGAAGGCTGCGCGATCCCAGCCGTTGACGGTATCAAACACCATGCGGGCTGGTGTCATGTTTTTTAGAGCTGAGACATTAATGGTGCGAAATTGGGAATGGTTAACCAGGAGCAGAATGCCATCTGCATTTTTCACAGCAGCTTCCAGGGATGCAGCCATCGAGATGCCATCATGGGTAAAACCTGGTTTAAAGGGTTCGAATGCCATCACCTTTGCCCCCGCCTGGTGACATTTGTAGGCCACCTCTACAGCAGGGCTTTCTCTCAAATCATCAACGTCGGCTTTAAATGCCAATCCGAGCACAGCCACGGTTTTTCCGTGCAGGTCGCCTAGCCTTTTTTGAAGCATGCCCAGGACAAAGTCAGGTTGACCATCATTTACCTTGCGGGCGTTGGAGATCAACGGAGTAATATCGGGGGCAGCTTCCACCAAGAACCAGGGATCAACACTGATGCAGTGCCCACCCACGCCCGGGCCCGGATTGAGGATCTTCACCCGGGGATGGCGGTTGGCTATTTGGATGGCTTCCCATATATCCACTCCAAAGCGGTCAGCCAGGCGTGAAAATTCATTGGCAATGGCGATGTTAATGTCGCGGTAGGTATTCTCCATCAGCTTGACCATTTCAGCGGTGGTGGCGTCTGTCAGGATGATCTCACCCTTAACAAAAATCTGGTACAGGTCACGCCCGGCTTCGGCAGAAGCCCGGTCGATGCCGCCGATGACGCGAGCATTTTCCACCAGCTCTTTGAGAATCTGACCTGGCAATACACGTTCCGGGGAATACGCCAACATAAAATCTGCTCCCGCTTTCAATCCGGATTTTTCCAGGATGGGGATTACATGGTCACAGGTCGTGAGCGGCGGTGAGGTGGATTCCAATATCACCAGATTTCCGCGTTTTAAAACAGGCGCAATCGCTTCCGCTGCAGAACACACATAACTCAGGTCGGCTTTTTTCTCATCATAAAACGGTGTGGGAACAGCAATAATAAAAGCATCAGCTTCAACCGGCCGGGTGTTCACTGCCAGCAGTCCTGACTGAAGGGCAGTTTGTGCAAGTTCCCTCAAACCAGGTTCGAAGATGTGCACTTTGCCATCCTTGAGGCTACGAACCACATCAGGATTGGTATCGACACCAGTTACCCTGATGCCCTTCGCAGCAAATGTGCTGGCAGTGGGTAAGCCGATATATCCAAGCCCTACGATACAAATATGGTTGAAATTCACAAAGTCACCTCGCAAAAGAATGGGTGGAATGATTATGCCATAGGATGGAAAGGTTGAGGAGGTGTAATCCAAAAAAACCGCTTGCACCAAGACAAGGCACGTGATACACTTTTTGTATGCAAAGATCAATACTTGCAGTTTCGCCCAACCAGCAGTTTCTTGAGCAGATTCGCTCACACCTTGAAGAAGGCGGAAGGTACAGGGTGCAGGGGGTTACTTCAGGCGCCGACGCCCTTATGCTGGTCAGCAGCACTTATTATGACCTGGCTATCCTTGATGCAGAATCCAGCGACGTACCTTTTGTTCCCTTCACGCGCGATCTTGTTGCCACTCAGCCTGGCTTAAAATTACTGGTATTCCCGCCGCAAAATAATCCCCATCACCCGGTGTTAACCGGTCTGGTCTCCAATGGATTCCTCAATAAGCCATTCTTCACACCGGAAGTAAGCCGTGCTTTAAAGAATATCTTCCAGGAACCAATGGAAGAGCCTGAAACTGAACAGGAACTCACCAACGACCTGGCAAAGTTATGGATGCAGAGACCGGAAATGGGGATCAAACGCGTGGAGCAACTGCTTGGTTCCACCACTGCCCAGACCGGTCTCCTGGTTTCACAAGGGAAAGTAATTGCGGGATCTGGACCCAGTGATGATGCGACAATCCAAATGGCATTAAACCTGTTGGATCTTCACCAAATCGGTAAAGAGTCGATGGAATTGATGCGCTTTATTCCGCGTGAGAGCGATGGCGGCGAATTATTGATTTACGCTTCTCAACTCATTAATGATGTTACGCTTGTGCTGTTCTACCCCCCCACATCCTCCGTACAACTGGTGCGGCAGGAAGTCTACCAGGTAAAAGAAGAATTCAAGCAGGCTTACCCAACAACCGGAGAACTTCGCCGCGACCTGGAAGTTGCGCCAGAACCGCAAATGGGAGAAAACCTCTCTCAATTTAGTGAGGATACTCTGCCTGCGCCTGTTCCGACAGAGACGACCGAACCAGGTGAAGAAGTGTTAATCCCCCTTGAAGACGAGATCGGTTCTGACGAATTAGATTCGATTCTCAGTCTAATCGAGTTAAAGAATCTCGACGCGATGCTGGCGGATATGCCCGCTCCTGATCCGGATGGCGAACAACCTGTTGTAGAGGACAGAGTGGTTGAAGAACCTGTAATTTCGACCGATGGGGTAGAAAGTTCGGCCTGGGTACCTCTCTCTGAAACGCAAGAGGAAGCGTTGCAGGACATCCCCTTCGCTCCAGATCTCGCGGAAGAAATAAGTGGCGCCACAATCGCGCCAGAATTGGTAGCGGATTGGGGAATAGAAACACCTCCACCTCTGCCGGCAGAGTTCCAGGAACAACCAGCTGCTGAATTGCCAACCGAAGAAATTCTCGCTGACACTTTAGACTGGGAACAAGAAGATGCGAAACCCGCGGAAACGACGATAATCGAAGAGGAAAAAGTTGAAATTGCAGAGGATTCTCCCGTAATTACCCAGGCATTCCCGGATTTTGAATTCAACCTGCCGTGGGAATCTGCTGAACTGCAGGCAGAAATTCCGAACACTCCTCCGTCCCCCATTGAAACTGAGTACGAACCGCCCTTAATGATGCCGGACATTGAACCCGATGTACCCGAAAAATCCTTTGATTCAAAAGATTTGGACTTCAACGCATGGTTGGATGAAATACTCCCGGCCACCACTCCTGCAGAAGTTGATGGGGTTGAATCTTCAGCCCAATCCGAGGAGGTTCTACCTCCCCTGCCGGATGAAGCCGAGGTAATTGAATCTCCAATTGAACTTGTTGATGCTGATGATGAAATTGCCAGTGTGTTTTCTGAGTTTGAGACGCTCCCTGATTCGATCGAGTTCGAATCGGAATTACAGGATGATGATGAGGAAGAAGCGTCAGTACCCCTGGTGATTCCAACTGAGTATGAGCCCGCCGAAGAAGTTGTGGCACAAGAGCTCGCCACTGCCTACACACCAGGTGATGCCGAGCCCGAAAACCAAATCTTAGATGAGACAGGCGAATCAATTTTCCAACCGCCGCCCTTGCCTGTGGAATCTTACAACACTAATCTCTCTTCAGAACCGGGTACCAGTCCGCTTGGCATCAGGAATTTTCGCTTTAATTACTCCTGCCTTCTGATTCCGCGCAATCCGCAGCAATTCCTTACACGCGACCTCTCTGAAAGATTGAGTTTTCTAATACCGCAACTCCACCTTGAATACGGTTGGCGTTTGACCGGAATTACCATTCGACCGCAGTATATGCTGTGGTCAGTAACACTCTCGATCGATGCCTGCCCGGTTCACCTTGTACGAGACATCCGCCGCCGCACCACCGCGCACATCACCTCAAACTTCACTGATTTGACACCCATCGGCAACGGAGATGATTTTTGGGCTTCGGGTTTCCTAATCCTTAGCGGAAGCACTTCTCCCACAGTCGGGATGATCTCTGACTTCATCATCCAGACCCGCAAAAACCAAAGCCTTAATGTTTGAATCCTGTTCGAAAAAATTGGAATAAGACCATGCCTCCTATCCTTTACTTGATCGATGGACACGCCCTGGCGTACCGCACCTACTTTGCATTAACTGCCGGTATCCCAAACGAGCGCATGCAGACCAGCAAAGGCGAACCAACTGCCGGGATATTTGGTTTTGCAAATGTACTCATGCGCCTGCTGGAACAGGAAAGACCCGAATACCTTGCAGTTGCTTTTGATACAGGCAGGACCTTCCGCAACGACCTGGCGCCGGATTACAAAGCCACCCGCGCCAAAATGCCGGATGACCTGCGACCGCAAATTGAACGCATCCGCCAACTTGTAGATGCCTTCCACCTGCCGCGGTTGGAACAGGAAGGCGTTGAAGCAGATGATGTCCTTGGCACGATCGCCTACCAGGCAGTCGAGATGGGTCTTGGTGTAAAAATCATCACCGGTGACCGCGACCTGCTGCAGCTCGTTAACGACCGCATCGTGGTAAACCTGGCGGGCTCCAAACTTTCGGAGGCAAAAAGTTACACCGCAAGCGATGTAAAAGCGTTTCTCGGGGTAGACCCAAACCAGGTGGTGGATTACAAGGCGCTTGTTGGAGATAACTCGGATAATATTCACGGAGTACCCGGGATCGGGCAAAAAACAGCGGTTATGCTGTTGGAACAGTATCACACACTGGATGCCATTTACGCCAATATTGAAACCATCCCTCCGCGTTACTCAGCCAAATTAATCGATGGAAAAGATTCAGCCTATCTCAGCCAGAAACTGGCGCAGATCAAGACCGATGTGCCCGTCAAGCTCATCCTGGAAGACGCAAAGACCGACCATATTAACATCCCCGCAGTGGAGACCCTGTTCCGCGAACTTGAATTTCGCACATTAATTCCCCGGCTGCATGCGGTGGTCTCCCCGATGGTTAAGCAACCCCCGGGTGGACAAATGAACCTTTTTGGCAGTGAGGTTAAAGAGATCAGTGTACCCGCAGCCTACTCATTAAAAGTGACTGTGGTGGATAACGAAGACAAGCTTATGGCACTGCAGCAGGTATTGGCACGCTCAAAGAGGATCGCGCTGGATACGGAGACTTCCTCCACCGACCCCATGCAAGCACGCCTGGTGGGAATCTCCCTGGCTGTGACCGAAGGAGAAGGTTATTACATCCCAGTCGGACACACCGGGCTTACCACCCAGCTTCCATTGGAGCAAGTAGTAAAGGCGCTTACCAAAGTTCTCACTGATGCAGGTATTGAAAAAGTTGGACATAACATTAAGTACGACGCGCTGGTGCTCAGTAACCATGGGCTGGACGTTTTCCCGCTTAGTTTTGACACGATGATCGCCCAATGGTTGATCGATCCATCCACGCGTGTGGGTCTTAAGGACATGGCGGGTGTACATCTAAATGTCACCATGACGCATATTGAGGAATTGATCGGCAGAGGGAAGAACCAGATCAACATGGAATTGGTACCCGTTGAATCTGCTGCGCCATACGCTGCGGCTGATGCAGAAGTGTGCCTGCGCCTGGTGCCGTTACTACAAAAGAAACTGAAGGAGAACAACTCCGCAGGCATCTTCAAGGATATGGAAATGCCCCTGATTCCAGTATTAATGGAAATGGAGAAGACTGGTATTTCACTGGATTCTGAATTCTTAAAAAGGTTAAGCGCAGAAGTCGGCGTGCGCCTACACGAAATCGAGATCGAGGTACATGAGTCTGTAGGTTATCCGTTCAACTTAAATTCCACCCAGCAGTTATCAAAGGTGTTGTTTGAAACCCTGCGGTTAACTCCCCCGGGCAACAAGAAAACCGCCAGCGGGCATTTTTCGACTGCCGCGGCAGTGCTGGACGAATTAAGCGGGCAGCATCCCGTTGTAGACTTACTATTGGAGCATCGCGAACTCTCCAAACTAAAATCGACTTATCTTGAGGCGTTACCCCTCCAGGTCAATCCGCGGACAAAGCGGGTGCATACCAGTTTCAACCAGACCGGGTCAGTGACCGGGCGCCTGGCTTCCTCGG